>NZ_JBFOCW010000012.1:0-75714 GCF_040908005.1 Aeromonas sp. s1(2024)
AGGGGGAGGGGCTTTTTGCTCCCTCCCCTGTGAAGGGGAGGGCCGGGGTGGGGTCTGGTGTTAGACGGCGACCCAGACCTGCTGGTCGCGCACTTCAACGGGGTAGCTCTGCACCGACATCTCAGGGTTGTCGAAACAGTGGCCGTCGCTCAGGCGAAAGCGCTGCTTCTTGAGCGGGCTGGCCACCCAGAGCTCGCCGTCGTGTTCGCAAATCAGGCCCCGCGACAGCACGTTGGCGGCGAAGAAGGGATCCCGGTTGTCGATGGCGAACACCTCGGCCGCCGCGCTCGGGCGGAACAGAGCGATCTGACGACCCTCGATCAGAGCGCAGACGCCGGTGCCCGGCAGGATGTCGTTGAGTTGGCAGGCAAGTTTCATCGCTTAATCTCCACCTCAAGTTGGATGGACTGGCTATCGAGCTGGGCGCAAACGTCCATGCAGCCCGACAGGATGTTGTTGAGTTGGCAGGCAAATTTCATCATTTGGTTTCCACCTCGATCTGGTAGACGGGGATGCGCTCGGCCGGGGTCGCCGGTCGATGCTGGTCGCGTTCGCTGACGAACTGAACGTCCGGATCGCGCTTGTCGCTGTTGATGAAGTGGCTGAAACGCTTGAGCGCTTCCTCTTCGTTGAGGGTGCGCGACCATTCGCACTCGTAGCTGTCGATGAGGGTCTGGATATCGCGTTCCAGCGTCTCGGCCAGTCCCAGCTTGTCATCGACGATCACCTCGCGCAGGTAGTCGACGCCCCCTTCCAGGTTGCCGAGCCAGACCGAGGTGCGCTGCAGTTTGTCGGCGCTGGTGACGTAGAACATCATGAAACGGTCGATCAGCTTGATGAGGGTCTCTCGGTCGAGGTCAGACGCCAGCAGGTCGGCGTGGCGCGGCTTCATGCCGCCGTTGCCACCCACATAGAGGTTCCAGCCCGCGTCGGTGGCGATGATGCCGACATCCTTGCCCTGGGCCTCCGCACACTCGCGGGTGCAGCCGGAGACGCCGAACTTCATCTTGTGGGGGGTGCGAATGCCCTTGTAGCGGTTCTCGAGGAAGACCCCGAGGCCGACGCTGTCCTGTACGCCGAAGCGGCACCAGGTGCTGCCGACGCAGGTCTTGGCCATGCGCAGCGCCTTGGCGTAGGCCTGACCGGTCTCGAATCCGGCCGCCAGCAGCTTGCGCCAGATGGCGGGCAGATCATCCTTCTGGGCTCCGAACAGACCGATGCGCTGGGCGCCGGTGATCTTGGTGTAGAGCTTGTAGTCGCGGGCCACTTCGGCCACTGCCAGCAGCCCTTCCGGGGTCACTTCGCCGCCGGCCATGCGCGGGATGACGGAGTAGCTGCCGTCTTTTTGCATGTTGCCGAGGAAGATGTCGTTGGTGTCCTGCAACGGGATGTTGCGCGGGCTCAGCACATGCTCGTTCCAGCAGGAGGCGAGGATGGAGCCGACGGTCGGTTTGCACACCTCGCAGCCATAGCCCTGACCGTGCTTGGCCAGCAGCTCGTCGAAGCTCTTGATCCCCTCCACCTTGACCAGATGGAACAGCTCTTGACGGGAGTGGGGGAAGTGGGCGCAGAGGTGGTTGTTGACCTCGATGCCCTGCTTCACCAGTTCGGCGTTGAGCACCTGACTGATGAGCGGCACGCAGCCGCCGCAGCCGGTACCGGCCTTGGTGTGCTGCTTGATGGCGGCCAGCGTGGTGTGACCTTCGGCCACCGCCTTGGCGATGTCGCCCTTGGAGACGTCGAAGCAGGAGCAGATCTGGGCGCTCTCCGGCAGGGCATCCACCCCCAGCGTCGGCTTGGCACCTGCGTAGGCAGGCAGGATCAGGGTGTCCGGGTGGCTCGGCAGCGGCAGGGCATTGAGCATCATCTGCAGCAGGTTGCCGTAATCTTCCACGTCACCCACCAGCACGGCGCCGAGCAATCGGCTGTTGTCCTCGCTCACCACGATCTTCTTGTAGACGCCGGCCTGATCGTCCTGGAACACATAGCTGTGGCTGCCCGGGGTGCGGCCGTGAGCATCGCCGATGGAGCCGACGGAGACGCCGAGCAGCTTGAGCTTGGCGCTCATGTCTGCCCCCTCAAAACGGCTGTCGCCGCCGAGCAGGTGGTCGACGGTGATCTGGGCCATCTTGTAGCCCGGTGCCACCAGCCCGAAGAAGCGGCCCTGCCAGGCGGCGCACTCGCCGATGGCATAGATGTCGGGGTCTGAGGTGAGGCAGTGATCGTCGATGACGATGCCGCCGCGCTCGGCGATGGCGAGATCACCGTAACGGCCGAGGGTATCTTGCGGGCGAATGCCGGTGGAGAAGACCACCACGTCCACTTCCAGCTGGCTGCCATCGGCAAAGGCGAGGCGGTGTTTCGCCTGCTCACCGCCATGCATCAGGATCTCGCTGGTGCTCTTGCTGGTGTGTACCTGCACGCCCATGGATTCAATCTTGCGGCGCAGCAGCTGGCCGCCCTGACCGTCGAGCTGCTCGGCCATCAGCACAGGGGCAAATTCCACCACGTGGGTTTCGAGACCCAGCGCCTTGAGGGCGCCGGCGGCTTCGAGGCCAAGCAGGCCGCCCCCGATCACCACCCCGCTCTTGCCGCTCTTGGCGGCGCTGCGGATGGCTTTCAGATCCTCGATGGTGCGATAGACGAAGCACTCGTGGTGCTGGCTGCCCGCAATGGGCGGCACCCAGGGGTAGGAGCCGGTGGCCAGCACCAGCTTGTCGTACCCGACCACAGTGCCCTTGTTGGAGTGCACTTCGCGGTTGGCCCTGTCGATTTTTTTCACCGCTTCGCCGAGCAGCAGGCGGATGCCGTGCTTGTCGTAGAAGCCGGGTTTGACGAGGGAGAGATCTTCGCTGGTGTGATGGGAGAAGTAGGAGGAGAGATGGACGCGATCGTAGGCGGGACGGGGTTCTGCACCGAAGACGGTGATCTCGTAGCGGCCCGGATCGGCCCGCTCGATCAGCTCTTCAATGAAGCGGTGCCCCACCATGCCGTTGCCCACAACGACCAGTCTGACTTTGCTCATAGTTGCCTCAAGTTTGGAGTAATAAAACATCATTCTGGGGCTAGGCTACCCAGTCGGCAGGGGTGGGCGATTGATGCAAATCAAGTGTCTATTTATATATCTCCTCAGGGGTAATTCGAGAAAATTCAACACTATACAAAAATAGGTATACCAGTTAATGATTTCTGGGCTGGCTCGGGGTGAGGGATGGTGGAGGGAAAGCTCGGTTTACCAACTGCCGGGGAGTGAAAACTTATGTCGGAAAAAGGCCGGTCTCGCACTGGGCGAGACCGGCATCAGCTGAACAAGGTGGCGCGTCAGGCGATATGGCGGCGGAACATGGCGAGCGCCAGCGACAGGGTGACGCCGGCGATGGCGAGCAGCGGCCAGAGCAGGGGCCAGGCGGCCGACCAGTCGAACCCCTTGAGGAAGACCCCCTTGAGCAGCACGATGAAGTGGGTGAGGGGGTCGATGGCCGCCAGCCACTGGAACACCTGGGGCATGTTCTCCACCGGCGAGATGTAGCCCGAGAGGATCACCGCCGGGACGGTGAAGGAGAAGACCCCGAGAAAGGCCTGCTGCTGGGTCGAGCAGAACGACGAGATGAAGAGCCCGATCCCGGCCAGTGCCAGCCCGTAGCAGACCATGCCCGCCATCAGCAGGCTGAGGCTGCCGGCAAAGGGGAGGTGAAAGACAAAACGGGCGGCCAGCGCGACTATGCACCCTTGCCCCACCGCCACCATGATGCCGGGCACCGCCTTGCCCGCCATGATCCAGCCTGCGGTGAGGGGAGAGACCAGCAGCTGATCGAAGGTGCCTTCTTCCCGCTCCCGCGCGACCGAGAGGGCGGTGACAATCAGGCAGCCGGTGGTGGTGATGATGGCCACCAGCGCCGGCAGGATATGCCAGTGGAATTCGACGTTGGGGTTGTAGAGGTTGCGGACTGCCAGCTCGGGTTGCCCCTTGCCCTCACTTTGCCAGCGGGCGATCACCTGACTGATGTAGCCAGCCGCCACCTGACCGCCGTTGGAGCGGCGGCCATCGATAATCAGCTGCACCCTGGCCGGTTCGCCCCGCGCCAGCCGACGCGAGAAATCCCCCGGAATAATCAGCCCGAGCAGTGCCTGCTGCCCGGTGATGGCCTCGGTCATGCCCGCCTCGCCCTGCACCGGGATGATGGTGGTAAAGGCGGGCATATGGGTGAGGCGCTCCAGCAGCTCGCGGCTCTGGGCCCCGCCATCCTGGTTGTAGATGGCCAGCGTGTTGCCGGTCACCTCCAGAGTGGCGGCGAACGGGAAGAGGGCGGTTTGCAGCAGCACCGGCATGATGAGCAGAAAGCGCCCCTGGGTATTGCCCATCAGGGCCTGCAGCTCTTTTCGGATCAGCCACCAGAGTCGGATCAGCATGGGTTACTCCAGAGTGCGCCGCGTCTTGCGGGCGGTCAGGGCCAGCCAGAAACCGGCCAGCAGCAGCAGACAGAAACCGTTGACCAGCAGGATCGAGAAGACGCTACCCGCCTGATAGAGGGTCTGCAGGGAGCTGGCGAAGTAGCGGGCCGGAATGAGGTGAGTGATGGCCCGCAGCAGCGGCGGCATGCTGGCGATTTCGAACACGAAGCCCGACAGCATCACCGCGGGCAGAAACGCGGCGATCAGCGCTGCCTGCGCGGCGTTGAACTGGCTGCGCATCACGGTGGAGAGGAACAGCCCGAGCCCGAGGGCGCTGCCGAGAAAGACGCTGGTGACCAGAAAGAGCAGCAGCAGGGAGCCGCGCCACGGCACGCCCATCACCGCCACCGAGAAGAGCAGGCAGAGCAGCATGGCGATGATGCCGAGGCCATAGTAGGGCAACAGCTTGGAGAGCAGCAGCTCCCCCTTGGTGACCGGGGTGGCGAGCAGCGCCTCCATGGTGCCGCGCTCCCACTCCCGCGCCACCACCAGCGAGGTGAGCAGGGCCCCTATGATGGTCATTACCACCGCAATGGAGCCCGGCACCAGAAAGTTGCGGCTCACCAGTGCCGGGTTGAACCAGGCGCGGCTCTCTATCGACACCGGCATGGCGACCCCCTCGCCAGCGAGCCACCCCTGCCAGATCCCCTGCACATAGTTGGTGACGAAGTTGGCGGTGTTGGGCTCGGAGCCATCGGTCAGCAGCAGTGCCTGCGGCGTACCATTGCCCTGACCGGCCATGGCGCGGGAGAAGCCGTCATCGATCACCAGCAGGCCGCGGATCTCGCCACGGGCCAGACTGGCGAGCAGGGACTCCTTGCTCGGCCCGCTGTGGATCTCCAGCGCGGTAGAGCCGCGCAGGGCCTGTTCCAGCCGCACCGCCGGGGCACCGCTGTCGGCCCGCCAGATGCCGAGGCGCAGGTGGTCCACATCCAGATTGATGGCGTAACCCATCACCACCAGCAGTACCACCGGCATGATGAAGGCGATGAGGATGCTGCTCGGGTCACGGACGATTTGCAGCGTCTCCTTGCGGCAGAGGGCCAGCAGTCGCCGACGGTTGATGCTCATGCGTCCTCCTCGCTGGCCCGCTCGACCAGGGTGATAAAGGCCTCTTCCATTGTTGGCAAAGAACAGGTCGGCAAGGAGCCGGTTGGCAAAGAGGTCGCCGCCTCTTTGGCGGCCAGCCCCTTGAGATCGTCCGGGGTGCCGAGCGCCAGCAGCTTGCCGCGATAGATGAGGGCAATGCGGTCGCAATACTCCGCCTCATCCATAAAGTGGGTGGTGACCAGCACGGTGACGCCGTGGTCGGCCAGCGCGTTGATGTGCGACCAGAACTCGCGCCGGGTCACCGGATCGACCCCGGAGGTGGGCTCGTCGAGGAACAGCAGCGGCGGCTCGTGCAGCAGGGCGCAGGCCAGCGACAAGCGCTGGCGCAGGCCGAGGGGCAGGGATTCCGCCTTCTGATCGAGCCAGGGGGCGAGGGCAAAGGCAGTCACCATGGCGTCGATCCGCGTCTGCTGGTGGCGGCCGAACAGGCCGTAGATACCGGCGAAGAAGGAGAGGTTCTGGGCCACGGTAAGCTGCTTGTAGAGGGAGAACTTCTGCGCCATGTAGCCGAGGCGCTGGCGCGCTGCCGAGGGGCTGTGAGCCAGATCGATACCGGTTACCAGCGCCTGTCCCTCGCTCGGGCGCAGCAGGCCGCACTCCATCTTGAAGGTGGTGGACTTGCCCGCCCCGTTGGGGCCGAGCAGGCCGAAGATCTCGCCGCGGCGCACCGCAAAGCTGACATCATCGGTGGCGGCAAAATCGCCGAAGCGCTTGGTGAGGTGGCGCGCCTCGATCACCGCCTCGGGGGAGACCCCCTGCGGCAGTTCGGCTTCCCGCATCCCGGCTGCCAGACTCGACTCCCCGCCGGGGCTGCCCCCCAGCAGGTCGATAAAGGCATCCTCCAGCCGGGGCTGGGCCGGTTGAAAGGCGCCGTTGGTCAGTTGCAGCTCCGCCAGCGGTGGGGGCATCATGCCCGGGTGCAGCAGCAGGCGAACCCGCTCCCCCGCCACCGCACCATCCATCACCGACGGGTGAGCCAGTGCCCGGCGCAGCAGGGCGCGTCGCTCGCGGCCATCCAGCTGCCCCGCCTCCAGCAGCCAGCAGCGGCTGGCCATGGCCCCCATCAGATCGGCTGGCGTGCCGCTGGTGCGCACCTCGCCATCTGCCATCAGCAGCACGTGGTCGCACAGCTCCGCCTCATCGAGATAGGCGGTACTCCAGAGCACCGTCATCCCCCCTTTTGCCAGCTCGCGCACCATCTGCCAGAGGGCGCGGCGAGAGATGGGATCGACCCCGACCCCCGGCTCGTCGAGCAGCAGCACATCCGGGGTGCCGAGCAGGGCGCAGGCCAGCCCGAGCTTCTGTTTCATCCCGCCAGAGAGCTTGCCTGCCGGCCTTGCGGTGAAGCGGGCGAGATCGGTGAAGGCGAGCAGCCGCGCGAAGGTGGGCGTGCGTTCGGGCTCCAGTACGCCGCGCAAGTCAGCGTAGAGGGTGAGGTTCTCCAGCACGCTGAGATCCTCGTAGAGGCCGAACTGCTGGGGCATGTAGCCGAGGTGCTGGCGCAGCAGGTCTCCCTCGCTCACCGGATCCAGCCCCAGCACCCGGATGGTGCCCGCTTCGGGGATCAGCAGACCGGCCAGCAGGCGCAGCAAAGTGCTCTTGCCCGCGCCGTCGGGGCCGACCAGTCCGGTGATGCCGCCAGCCGGAATGGCGGCCGAGATGGCGTTGAGGGCGACCCGCTCGCCAAAGCGTTTGGTGAGCCCCTCAAGGGAGATGGCGCAGCTCATGGGGCCAGCCTGACGGTGACCGGCATCCCCTGTCGCAGGGCCGGGTCGGGATCCTGCACCACGATGCGCAGCCGGTAGACGAGGTGGGTGCGAAGATCCGGCGTTTCCACCGATTTCGGAGTGAACTCGGCGGTGGGCGAGACAAATCCCACTACTCCGTGATAGGGCTTGTCCGGCCGCGAGTCGGTGGTGAGGGTCACCTTGGCGCCGCTCGGGAAGTGGCCGAGCCAGGGCTCCTCCACATAGGCGCGCACCCAGACCGGCGCGGTCAGGGAGAGGTTGAAGGCGGTCGCTCCGCTCTGCACCATGCTGCCGTTCTCGATGGCGCGGCTGATGATGATGCCGTCGCTGGGGGCGGTCAGGCTGGCATCCGCCAGCGCCAGCTCGGCACTGGCGAGCGCCGCTTTGGCCCCTTCCAGCTGGGCATCGGACTGGGCAATCTCTTCCGGGCGATAGCCGGTTTCGAGCTGGGCGAGCTGCTCGCGTGCCGAGCGTACCTGCGCCTGGGTCTGATCCCGCTGGGAGCGGGCGGTATCGAGCTGACCGCGGGAGATGGCGCCGGTGGCGGCCAATGCGCTCTGGCGGCGCCACTGCTGGTCGGCCTCCAGCGCGGCGGCTTCGGCGGCGGCCAGTGCGGCCCGGGCCCGGTCGGTCTCTTCGCTGCGATAGCCTTTGTGGATCAAGGCGTTGGCGGCAGTGAGCGCAGCCAGATTGGCCAAGGCGCTGTCGCGGCTGTGGGTGAGGGGAGCCGGATCGAGGCGGGCCAGCAGTTGACCGGCTTTTACGCTATCTCCCTCATCGACCTGCACCTGATCGACGCGGCCGCCGACCCGAAAGGCCAGATTGACGTCGCGAATATCGACGTTGCCGTAGAGGATGGATCCGTCGGCGGGGCGCCCCTGCCACCAGAGGTAGCCACCGATAACGGTTAGCAGCAGGGCCACGATTGCAATGCGTTGCTTCATACCGCTTCTCCTTCTTTCATGTCGGTGGGGCGCAGGCCGCGCAGGGCCCATACCAGCCGTTGTCTGGCGGCCTCGGGGTTGTCTATCTGGCTGAGAAAGGGGGCGGCCTCTTCGGGCAGCCAGCCGAGCTGACGACCGCTGCCGGCGATGACCAGCGGCAGGCCGACCGACCCCATGATGAAGATCATCAGCTGGAGCGGGTGACCCGCGACCAGCGACCCTTCCGCCTGTGCCATCCGTACCTGCTCGATCAGCAGCAGGGGATGACGGCGCGGCAGGCTGAGCAGAAAGCGCTGGGCCGCCCCTTCACCTGCCAGCGCATCGCCAAACAGGTGGTTGATAAAGCCGCGCTGGCGCGCCACCAGCCCGATCAGCGCCTCCATGGTCGCCTCGAACATGGCGATGGCAGAGGAGTAGGAGCCTTTGGCTGCCACCGATTTGAGCTCGTCATAGAGGGGGGCGTACCAGAGCTCCACCAACTCGTCGATAAAGGCGTCGCGGTTGCCGAAGTGGTAGACGAAGGAGCCGAGGTTCACCTCGGCCGCCGCCGCCAGCTCGCGCACCGTCAGGCCGCGCAGCCCTTTCTCGGTGGCGATGGCGAGGCCGGTATCGAGCAGTTTCTGACGGGTGGGGTGCATCTGGCTGGCGCTCCTGGTGTATGCATTTTGTACGCAATTATACGACCGTATAAAAAATGCGGAAGCGGGCAGCAGGATCTTTTTGCCCGCAATGTGATCCGCCCCGCTCTGAGGGGCCGTGATCCCCGTCCGGCAGGGGGAAGGATCCACCGCTTGTGCCCAAGCCACAGGCATGTCGGTGTGACGGGGTGGTGACAGGCGCTTCTGGTCCCGGGTGCGGGCGCCCGGGCCACAAGGGGCCTGTGATGGAGCCGGGCGCTGCCTGACCCGGATCAGGGGGTGTCGGTGGCCCCGGTGTGATAGGGGGGCCGGGCGCAGGTGTCCCGTATCAGGGCGCGCAGCCAGCGGTGGCCCGGATCGGCATCCTGACTGGGGTGCCAGAGCAGGGCGACCCGGATCCCTGGCAGAGCGAAGGGCAGGGGCAGGGTGACCAGATCGCCGAGCAGGCTGGCGCAGTGCAGGTGCGGCACCGTCGCCACCAGATTGCTCTCCCTGACCAGGGCCAGTGCCGTTGCAAACCCGGGAACCAGGGTGGTGATGGTGCGCCGCCTCCCCTGGCCTGCGAGAATTTCGTCGATGGGGCTGTGAGGCTGGCCCCGGCGGGAGACCAGCACGTGGCGCGCGGCGGCATAGCGCGCCACGGTCAGGGTGCCGTCGCAGAGGGGGTGGTCCGGGTGCACCACGGCGACGAAGTGGTCCTGGAACAGGGCCTGGGTGCGCAGCTCGGGGGCCGTGGTGGTGCCGATGACCCCGGTCTCGAAGTCCAGCTCGCCACGGCGCAGGGGGCCGCTCTCCTTGTCGGGTTTGGCCAGAAAGTGCAGCCGCACCCCGGGGGCCTCGACGGCGAGGCGCGCCAGCAGGGCGGGGCCTACCGCCTCCACGAAGCCGTCGCTGGATCGCAGGCGGAAGGTGCGCTCCAGGCTCGCCGGGTCTACTTCCTGCTGGGGGCGCAGCACGGCCCGGGTCTCCTGAACAAGGCGGGCGACCTCATCCCGCAGGATCTGCGCCCGGGGGGTGGGGATCAGGCCGCGTCCCGCCCGCACCAGCAGCGGATCCCCCGTGGTCTCCCGCAGCCTTGCCAGGGCCCGGCTCATGGCGGAAGCACTCAGGCCTAGCCGTCTGGCGGCGCCCGCCACACTGCCCTCTTCCAGCAGGGCATCCAGGGTGATCAGCAGGTTGAAATCCGGGGTCATGGTCGTCTCCTCGCAGGCGGCGCCTGACGGGCCGACCCCTTCATGATACCCGAGTTGCCGTCTCTTCATATGGCGTCTGATGCAACTATAAGCTGCAATCCGTGCGTCTTCCGCCTTGTCATCTCCCCCGCTAGCCTGAGTGCATCATCACTTGCCGGAGAGACTGCCATGTCCACACCACTTCTTGTTTCCCCTCCCGTGACGCGCCGTCTTGGTCTCGCGGGGCTCGGGCTCGCCACCCTGCTGCCCATGCTGGCGGGCAGCATGGCCAACCTGGTGCTGCCTGCCCTGGGGCGGGACTTCGGCGTGCCCTTCGCCAGCCTGCAATGGGTGCTGGTGGCCTACCTGCTTGGGATCACCAGTCTGACGGTGGTGGCGGGCAGGCTCGGGGATCGTCTGGGGCGGCGTCGCCTGCTGCTCTGGGGGACCGGGGTCTTTGCGCTGGCTTCCCTGCTGTGCGCCCTGGCCCCTTCCATTGGCTGGCTCATTGCCGCTCGCACCCTGCAAGGGGCGGGTGCGGCCTGCATGCTGGTGCTCTCGCTGGCCATGGCAGGAGAGCTGGTGCCGCCAGCCCGACGGGGCTGGAGCATGGGATTGCTCGGCACCCTGTCGGCCTGCGGGACGGCGCTCGGCCCCTCCTTTGGCGGCCTGTTGATCGGCGGATTTGGCTGGCAGGCTCCCTTCCTGCTGCTGCTCCCCCTGACGTTGCTGGCGCTGGGGTGTGCCTGGCGCGATCTGCCCCGGGATGAGGCGGGCTCTGCCGAGGGAGGCCTCCCGCTCACCAGTCTGTTGCTGCTGGTGACGGCGCTGCTCTGCTACGGGCTGGCACTGACCCGGGGCAGCCCGCTCGGGGTCTGGCCGGGGATTGGGGCGCTCGTCGCCATGGTGCTCTTCGTGCGTGCCGACTCGGGCGCCCGTCGCCCCTTGCTGCCCCTGGCGCTGCTGGGGGCGTCCAGGCGAAGAGGCGGGATCATCGCCAGTGCGCTGGTGGCCAGCGTCATGGTGGCGACGCTGCTGATCGGTCCTTTCTACCTTCACGGCGCCTTTGCCCTCGACATGGGGACGGTGGGGCTGATGATCTCCATGGGCCCCCTGCTGGCGGCGCT
Organism: Aeromonas sp. s1(2024); assembly: GCF_040908005.1. NCBI lineage: Bacteria > Pseudomonadati > Pseudomonadota > Gammaproteobacteria > Aeromonadales > Aeromonadaceae > Aeromonas > Aeromonas sp. s1(2024). The sequence goes on from NZ_JBFOCW010000012.1 coordinate 11,192, forward strand.
GTCCGGCATGCCCGCTGGCTGGCTGGTGGACAGGGTGGGGGCGACCCCTGTGGTGCGCCTCGGCCTGGGGCTCATGGTGGTGGCCGCCGTCTTGCTGGCCTTGCTGGACAGGGCGCTCGGGCCCCTCGGCTACCTGCTGCCCATCCTGCTGCTCACCGCCGGTTATGCCCTGTTCCAGACCGCCAACAACAGCGCCGTGGTGGGGGAGGCGGAGGGGGCGAGCCGTGGCGCCGTGGCCGGGCTGCTGACCCTGTCGCGCAACCTGGGCCAGCTGACGGGGGCGGCGGGGCTGGGGGGCCTGTTCGCCGCCCTGGTAGGGCGGCCCGATCTCGCCCTCGCGACGGCGGACGAGCTGGCGTTTGCCACCCGGGCCACTTTCGCCCTGACGGCCTTGCTGCTGATGAGTGCGCTCTGGCTGGCGGGAAGGGGGGAGCGTGCCGTGCAGGATGACGCGGCCCGGGACGGCTGCGAGTCGGGAGAACGCTGAAAACGAAGACGCCTCCACAGGGGAGGCGTCTTGCTATGGGATTGAGCAGGATAGTAAACCGCTCAGCTCCTCGTTATCGATCAACCTGTTACAGAATGAAGCGGCTCAGATCCTCGTCTTCAATCAGCTTGCCGAGGTGGGCGTTGACGTAGTCGGTGTTGATGACGAAGGTCTCGCCGGATTTCTCGGAGGCGTCGTAGGAGATGTCTTCCATCAGGCGCTCCATCACGGTGTGCAGACGGCGGGCGCCGATGTTCTCGGTGCGCTCGTTGACCTGCCAGGCCGCTTCGGCCAGACGGCGGATGCCATCCTGGGTGAACTCGATGTTGACCCCTTCGGTGGCCATCAGCGCCTTGTACTGATCGGTCAGGGAGGCGTTCGGCTCGGTCAGGATGCGCTCGAAGTCTTCGGTGGTCAGGGCGGTCAGCTCGACCCGGATCGGCAGACGGCCCTGCAGCTCGGGGATGAGGTCGGACGGCTTGGCGATCTGGAAGGCACCGGAGGCGACAAACAGGATGTGATCGGTCTTGACCATGCCGTGCTTGGTGTTGACGGTGCAGCCCTCGACCAGCGGCAGCAGGTCGCGCTGAACCCCTTCACGGGAAACGTCCGGGCCCGAGCTCTCGCCGCGCTTGCAGATCTTGTCGATCTCGTCGAGGAAGACGATGCCGTTATTCTCGACGGAGGCGATGGCCTTCTGCTTCAGCTCTTCCGGGTTGACCAGGCGGGCCGCTTCCTCTTCGATCAGCGCCTTCATGGCCTCCTTGACCTTGATCTTGCGCTTCTTCTTCTGGTTCTGGCCCAGGTTCTGGAACAGCCCCTGCAGCTGGTTGGCCATCTCTTCCATGCCCGGCGGGGTCATGATTTCGACACCCATGGGGGAGGCGGCCAGATCCAGCTCGATCTCCTTGTCATCCAGCTGACCTTCCCGCAGTTTCTTGCGGAAGATCTGGCGGGTGTTGGAGTTGTCGGCTTTCTCTTCCTCACCCCAGCTGTTGCGCGGGTTGGGCAGCAGGGCGTCGAGGATGCGCTCTTCGGCGGCTTCCTCGGCGCGGTATTTCATCTTCTCCATCTCGGTCTCGCGCACCAGCTTGATGGCGACATCGGTCAGATCGCGGATGATGCTGTCCACTTCCTTGCCCACATAGCCCACTTCGGTGAACTTGGTCGCTTCCACCTTGATGAAGGGGGCGTTGGCCAGCTTGGCCAGGCGACGGGCGATCTCGGTCTTGCCGACGCCGGTCGGGCCGATCATCAGGATGTTCTTCGGGGTCACCTCGTGGCGCATCTCCTCGGAGAGCTGCATCCGGCGCCAGCGGTTGCGCAGGGCGACGGCGACCGCGCGCTTGGCGTCGGCCTGACCAATGATGTGTCTGTCCAGCTCGTGGACGATTTCTCTCGGGGTCATCTCGGACATGATGGCGTTCCTGTATCCGGGGCGGGCAGGGCCCACCCCTTGGAAAATGGGGCGTCTGGCAAGGCGGCCTTATTTGGCGGCCCTATTTCGCCGACTTATTTAGCTGAATAATCCAGCACTTCGATGGTGTGGTTGCCGTTGGTGAAGACGCAGATGTCGCCCGCAATCTTGAGGGACTTCTCGACAATGCTCTTGGCGTCGAGCTCGGTGTTCTCCAGCAGGGCGATGGCGGCGGACTGGGCAAAGTTGCCGCCGCTGCCGATGGCGATGAGATCGTGCTCCGGCTGCACCACGTCACCGTTGCCGGTGATGATGAAGGATTTGTGCTCGTCGGCGACGGCCAGCAGGGCTTCGAGGCGGCGCAGGGCGCGATCGGTGCGCCAGTCCTTGGCCAGCGCCACGGCGGCGCGCTCCAGGTTGCCCTGATGGGCCTGCAGTTTGGCTTCGAAGCGCTCGAGCAGGGTGAAGGCGTCGGCGGTGCCGCCGGCGAAACCAGCCAGTACCTTGCCGTTGTAGAGGCGATGAACCTTGCGGGCGTTGCCCTTCATGACGGTGTTGCCAAGAGAAACCTGGCCATCGCCACCGATGACGACCTGACCGTTGCGGCGAACTGAAACTATGGTAGTCACTTTACTTACCTCGCTTGAGCCGAATGACGGCCTGACTGTGCATGGAGGAAAAGATGGGGATGGCAAAACGGCTTTTCAAGCCTGTGCCGAGCACGGATCGCGGGGGAGGGATCGGGTGGGCGCGGGATGGTGCCAAAAGAAACAGGGCCGGGTGTTGCCACCCGGCCCTGTGCATGGACGCGGCGATCACCCCTTCTTGGGGATGCAGCCGCTGATGCCCGAGCCCTGCAGCTTGCGGTTGGCCGCGTCGGCCGCGGCCTTGCCGTTGAAGGGGCCCACCATCACCTTGTAGACGGCGCCACCGGCCCCGTTGACCACCTGCAGGCTGGAGGAGAGCCCGGCGGTGAAGGCGATGCGCGCCTTGAGGGATTCCGCGGAATCCTGGGAGCGCAGGGCGGCACACTGCATCATGTAGCGACCGCCGTCGACGGCTGCGGTCTGTGCAGTCTGGGTCGCCGCCTTGGCCCTGGCGGCCTCGGCACGCTCCCGCTCCAGTTCGGCGCGGATCTCCCGTTCCATCCGCTCACGCTCGGCCTTCTGGTCGATCACCTGCTCCCGGGCGCTGGCGACCGGGGCGCCGGTGGCCGGCTTGGTCGGCTGCACCGGTTGCGGCTGATAGGGCTTCACCTGACCGATGGGGGTCCCCGGCTGGGGAATGTCGGTCGCGACCGGCTTGGGCAGCTTATCCGGTTGCAGGGTCATGGTCTCGGCGGGCGGGGGCGGCAGCACGCCAGGCTGGGGCGGCGGCTCTATGATGTCCACCTGCTTGTTCTCCAGCCGCTCGATGTAGCTCCACTTCTCCTGGGGCAGGGTATTGCCCTGTGCCTTGGGTTTGTTGGCCTTCACCTGCTCTTCGATGGTGGGGGCATCGGCGCCCTTGCCGTTGATGAGGTAGAGGAAGGCGCCAAAACCGACGACCAGGGCCCCGGCCAGCAGTGCCGGGATAACAGGAAAGCGGCGAGGGGCCGCTTTCTTGATGTTACGGCCACCCGCCCGTCGTCTCGGGCTGTTGCCGACGTAATCCCGGGTCGCCATCTATTACATGCGCTCCAGGGTGTGGATGCCCAGCACGCCCAGGCCCAGCTTGAGCACCTTGGCGGTGGCGGCGCACAGCAGCAGACGGCTGTTGCGGGTGGCTTCGTCGACGCCATCCTTGTTGATCGGGCAGGCTTCGTAGAAGGTCATGAAGTTGCCGGAGAGCTCGTACAGATAGGTACAGAGCAGGTGCGGCATCCCCTTGTCCGCCACGCCGTTGACCGCGTCGGAGAACTGGATCAGCTTCTGGGCCAGGGTCTCTTCGGCGTCTTCGCTCAGGACCACCTTGCCGCTCAGGGTATCGGCATCGACGCCGGCCTTGCGGAAGATGGACTGGATACGGGTGTAGGCGTATTGCAGGTAGGGGGCGGTGTTGCCTTCAAACGACAGCATCAGATCCCAGTCGAAGATGTAGTCGGTGGTGCGGTTCTTGGAGAGATCCGCATACTTGACCGCGCCCATGGCGATGGCGTGCACCACCTGGGCCTTCTCTTCGGCAGAGAGGTCGCTGTTGCGGCTCTCCAGCAGGGCGCTGGCGCGCTCTTCCGCTTCGTTCAGCAGGTCAACCAGCTTGACGGTGCCGCCGGAGCGGGTCTTGTAGGGACGGCCGTCCTTGCCCAGCATCATGCCGAAGGCGTGGTGCTCGAGGGGCACGGACTCCGGCACATAGCCCGCCTTGCGGGTGATGGTCCAGGCCTGCATCAGGTGCTGGTGCTGACGGGAGTCGATGAAGTACATGACCCGGTCGGCGCCCAGGTTCTCGTAACGGTATTTGGCGCAGGCGATGTCGGTGGTGGTGTAGAGGAAACCGCCGTCGCTCTTCTGGATGATGACGCCCATGGGCTCGCCATCCTTGTTCTTGAACTCGTCCAGGAAGACCACGGTGGCCCCTTCGCTCTCGACTGCCAGCCCCTTGGCTTTCAGGTCGGCAACGATCTGCGGCAGCATGTCGTTGTACATGGACTCGCCCATGATGTCCTTGTTGGACAGGGAGATGTTCAGACGGTCGTAGTTGCGCTGGTTCTGCTCCATGGTCATGTCGACCAGCTTCTTCCACATGGTGCGGCAGTACTCATCGCCACCTTGCAGTTTCACCACGTAGTTGCGGGCGCGCTCGGCGAAGGCTTCGTCTTCGTCATAGTGACGCTTGGCCTGGGTGTAGAAGGCTTCCAGGTCCTTGAGCTCCATGTCGGAGGCGTGCTCGTTGGCCATCTTCTCCAGATAGGCGATCAGCATGCCGAACTGGGTGCCCCAGTCGCCGATGTGGTTGGCACGCACCACCTTGTGGCCCAGGAATTCGAGGGCGCGGGCGGCCACGTCACCGAGCACGGTGGAGCGGATGTGGTGCACCGCCATCTCCTTGGCCACGTTGGGGGCGGAGTAGTCCACCACCACGGTCTGCGGCGCCGGCAGCTTCACGTTGGCGTTGTCGGAGGTCACCATGGCTTCCACCTGACCGGCCAGCCAGCTCGGGTCGAAGAAGAAGTTGATGAAGCCGGGGCCGGCGATCTCGACCTTGGCGATCAGATCGGAGGCGGGCAGGTGCTCGATGATGGCAGCGGCCAGCTCGCGGGGATTCTTGCGGGCCGGTTTGGCCAGCAGCATGGCCAGGTTGGTGGCCAGGTCGCCGTGAGCCTTCTCCTTGCATCGGTCTACTTGCACCCGGGCTTCCAGGTCGGCGGGCAGGACGCCTGCGGACTTGAGATTGGCTACCGTTTGTTCAAGTAGATGATGAATATGCTCTTTCATAACTGACCACCGAGGTTGCGCGTCGAAAAGTGACTGACTGGATAAGGGCGTGAATTTTACCCGCATCGGGCCGAGAAAACTATAGGAACGGCCCGCACCCGTAGGTGTGGCGGATATTTCACTGCGTTTTCCACCACATTGCAGGATATTGATTTGGATAAGTGGTGGTTATCCATTTCTACTGCATAACGAAACGGCTTGTCCAGGCTATTTTCCCCTGATTATGACAGGGTTATTTATACCGATTCGATCTGAATGATCCCGCTTCCCGTGGCGGTCGTATCCTTTGAGGACGCCGTTGGAGGATGATTCCCATGACACTGGTACTGTTTCCACTCTCCGCTCACCTGCTGCCGGGCGGCATCATGCCGCTGCGCATCTTCGAGCCCAGATACCAGCGCATGATCGCCGAGTCCCGGGAGCGGGAGTTCGCGCTCTGCATGCTGGACCCCCGCCAGCCCGACGCGCTGCGCAACATGTACCCCATCGCCACCCGGGTGCGCATCATCGATTTCGATCTGCTGCCCGATGGTTTGCTCGGCATCACGGTGCTCGGGGTGGAGCGGGTGCGTATCACGGATCTCTGGCAGGAAGAGGACGGTCTGCGGGTCGGCGAGGTGGAGCCCCTGCCCCCCTGGCAGAGCGGCAGGCTCCAGGCGGATCAGCACTCCCTGGCCAAGGCGTTGCAGGACGTGTTCAACGACTATCCGGAGTATGCGGCCCTCTATCCGGAGCCGGACTGGGAGGATGCGAGCTGGGTCGCCCAGCGCTGGCTGGAGGTGCTGCCCATCCCGGTGGAGCAAAAACAGTGGCTGGTGGCGGCCAAGGACAACCAGCCCACTCTCTCCCTGCTGAGCGGTCTGCTGGTCGCGAGCCATTGAATTCCCCTTCCCGGTGATCCTTTTTCCTCGCCCACCGTATTGGGGGTGAACACCACACGCGAGGGATGGCGCAATGGCATATACTGGCCAACCACAATCGGCTCCACGCAGGACATCGCCCCCCATGGACAACCCAGACGGCGACCTCACATCTTTGCTGGTCCGGGTGGCCGAGCGTGCCGACAAGGCTGCCTTCGCCACTCTTTTCCACCACTTCGCGCCGCGCATCCGCAGCTACGGGCTGCGCCACCTCGGCAGCGAGGCCAACGCCATGGAACTGGTGCAGGAGACCATGCTGCTGGTCTGGCAGAAGGCACGGCTCTATCACCCCGACAAGGGCGCCGCCACCACCTGGATCTACACAGTGATGCGCAACCAGAGCTTTGACATGCTGCGCCGCCGCCGCGTCAGCAAGGAGGAGCTCTGCGCCGAGGAGATCTGGCCGCTGCTGGAATTCCGGGCCGAAGAGGAGCACCTGAGCGGCGGTGAAGACGCGGTGCTGACCCGCCAGATGGCCCACTATGTCGCCACGCTGCCGGAGCCGCAGCAGCAGGTGGTGCGCGGCATCTACCTGCAGGAGCTCTCCCAGCAGGAGCTGGCCGACCGGCTCGGCGTGCCCCTTGGCACCATCAAGTCCCGGCTGCGGCTGGCACTACAGAAACTGAAGGAACAAGTGGAGCAAGGCCATGATTAAGACCCATCCGACTGAACCCATGCTGCGCGCCTTCGCTGCCGACGAGCTGCCTCTGCCGCTGGCCGTCGGTGTCTCCGCCCATTGCGAGTTCTGCCCCGAGTGCGCCGCCCGGGTGAAGCAATTTGAAGAGGCGCTGGCGTGCCAGCATCTCGCCCCTGACGCGCCGGACGAGGCGCTGCCCGCCGGATTCGATGCCATGCTGGCGGGCATACTGCAACAGCCGGTGGCGACGGAGGCGGCGCTCGCCCTTCCCGAGAGCCCGAGGCCAGAGCTCAGGGTGGCGGGTCACAGTTACCGGCTGCCGCGGGCATTGGCACGGCATCATGCCCCCAGGTGGCGTCATCTCGGGGCCATCCGCCAGGTCAGCCTGCCCCTGGACGAGATGGGGGCGCGGGCCAACCTGCTCCACATCGAGGCGGGGGGTCGGATCCCCGAGCACACCCACAAGGGATATGAGCTGACCCTGCTGCTGGCGGGCACCATCGAGGATGGCGACACCCGCTATCAGGCGGGGGATTTCATCTGGCGCGACGCCAGCCACGCCCACAGCCCCCGAACCCCGGACGGCTGCCTCTGCTACACGGTGCAAGATGCCCCCGTGCAGTTCACCAAGGGGCTGTCACGGCTGCTCAACGGCATCAGCCAGCACCTCTATTGAGTTGGGATCACGGCTGCTCGGCGATAGCGGGCTGCCGCGCGACTGAGGCGGTATCATGGCATGAAAAAAGGGACCCTCGGGTCCCTTTTGTGTTGCTTGGGGGCAAAGCCCATCAGGCCACGAAGACCAGGTAGACGACGAAGGCCAGCAGGAAGCGGTAGATGGCGAACGGGATGAAGTCGAGACGACGGATCAGCGCCAGGAAGGTCTTGATGGCGACCATGGCCACCACGAAGGCGGTGACGAAGCCCACCGCAAACATGGGGAAGTCCGCCATGGAGAGGAAGTCGCGGCTCTTGTAGAGATCCAGGCCGCTGGCCGCGATCATCATGGGTACCGCCATGATGAAGGAGAATTCCGCTGCCGCGTGGCGGCTGATGCCCATCAGCATGCCGCCGCTGATGGTGGCGCCGGAGCGGGAGAAACCGGGCCAGAGTGCTAGGCACTGGAACAGGCCGATGCCGAAGGCCTGCTTGTAGCTGATGTCGTCCAGGGTCTCCGCGGTCACGGCGGGGCGGAACTTTTCGGCGATGATGAGCAGGATGCCACCGGCCACCAGGGCATACATCACGGTTTCCGGCCCGAACAGATTGGCCTTGATCCAGCTGTGGATAGCCAGCCCGACGGCCACGGCAGGCAGCATGCCGAGGATGACGTGCACCAGGGAGAGGGTCGCGTGGCCCGGGGTCGGTTTCTGACCGAAGTGAATGCCGATGAGTCCGAACAGGCGGCGCCAGAACATGACGACCACTGCCAGGATGGAGCCGAGCTGGATTACCACCTCGAAGGTGGCGGCCTTGGGTCCTTCAAACCCGAGGAGGTGGCCGACGATGATCATGTGGCCGGTGGAGGAGACGGGGAGGAACTCGGTCAGGCCTTCCACTATGCCCAGCACAAAGGCGACGAACAGGGCGTAGGATTCGGTCATGGTGCAGATCTCTTGGTTATGGGGTCTGGATAAAATCAACCCCGAACGGGTCGGGGCGGCCAATGATGGCGGAAAATCGCGCGGGCAACCAGTGAATATTTGGGATTTCAGCGCCCTGTTCCGGCCGGGAAAGGGCGCTGGCGGACCATGCAGGGCGCGGCTTGCCGCATGCTGTCAGAAGCCATGACTGCCCCGTCACGTTCTGACAGGTCAGTCACGCCTGTTGACCTCTGTTTTATGATCTCTTTGTGCTGTCAGGCCAGTATGGACAGGATTTTCTGTTGAAGATCATCGTCCAGGGGGGGCTGCCCCAGGGCGTCGACGGCGCTCGTTATCTGTTGGGGATGGCTGGCGCCGATCAGGGCGCAGCTCACCACGGGGTCGCGCAGCACCCATTGCAGTGCGAGTTGCGACAGGGACTGACCCCGTTGCAGGGCCAGTGCATGCAGGGCGCGGACGGTGGCGAGCTTCTCCTCGGTGATCTGGTCCGCCGTGAGGAAGGGGCTGGCACTGGCGGCACGAGAATCCGCGGGAATGCCCGCCAGGTAGCGATCGCTCAGCAGCCCCCCCGCCAGGGGCGAGAAGGCGACCACCCCCATGCCGTGCTCCCGGCAGGCCGGCAGGGTGTCGGGCTCAACATCGCGCTGGAACAGGGAGTATTTGAGCTGGTTGACCAGGCAGGGGGTGCCGAGCTCCGCCAGCCGGGCGGCAGCCTTGGCCGCGAGCGGGGCCGGGTAGTTGGAGAGACCGATGTAGAGCGCCTTGCCCTGGCGCACCATCAGGGCCAGGGCCTGGCAGGTCTCCTCGAGCGGGGTGCGGGGATCCGGCCTGTGGTGATAGAAGATGTCCACGTAGTCGAGGCCCAGACGGCGCAGGCTCTGGTGCAGGCTGGCGAAGAGGTACTTGGCGCTGCCGCCATCGCCGTAGGGGCCGTCCCACATCACGTAGCCCGCCTTGCTGGCGATGATGAGCTCGTCCCGATAGGGAGCCAGGCTCCTCTTGAGCAGCGTGCCGAAGGTCAGTTCGGCAGATCCCGGCGGTGGCCCGTAGTTGTTGGCGAGATCGAAGTGGGTGATCCCCAGATCGAACGCTTGATGCACCATGGCCTTCGCGGTGGCGGGATCGCTCCCGGCGCCGAAGTTGTGCCAAAGGCCCAGACCGATGCCGGGCAGGCGCAGGCCGTGGCGGCCCGCCGGTCGATAGCGCTGGCGCTGGTAGCGGTCGGGGGCGGCGAGGTAGTTGTCATCCATCACGGTGCGGTTCCTTGGGCTGGTGTGCAATGAGGAGCGACGGGCCCTGCGGCGGGCCTCACCCCGGCTGATTCGGCGGTGCCATCGGGGCCGGGGCCGCCATGACGTGGTGGCGTGCCCGGGCCCCTTCGTCTGCCCGAGCAGGGCTGTCAGGGGGCAGGAATAAAGCGATAGCGGGTCTGGTGGCGATAACGCTGCCCCGGTAGCAACCAGGGATCGCCGAGGGCGGGCCGGTTCGGGCTGTCGGGCAATTGCTGGGCCTCCAGGCAGAAACCGTCGTAATCCCGGTAGGGTCGGCCCTGACGATCCGGTGTGCCGGTCAGCCAGTTGCCGCTGTAGAACTGCAGGGAGGGCTGGTTGGTGTAGACCGCCATGGCCAGCTTGCCATCCCCCGAGATCACCCGGGCGGCCCATGGCTGGTTGGACCCACCAAACGGCTCATCAGCAGGCTCAAAATCGCTGTTGTTGAGCAGAAATGCGTGATCGTACCCCTTGGCCAACTGCTGCTGGGGGTGGTCCAGCCACGCCTGGCCGATGGGGCGGGGGACGCGCAGATCGAAGGGGCCTTCCACCGGGGCGATGGTCAGTGGCAGGCTCTGGTCATCCGTGGGCAGGTAGCGGTCGGCGTCGAGGCTGATGGTGTGGTGGCGGATGTCGCCACCGCCATCCAGGTTGAAGTAGGCGTGGCTGGTGAGGCTGACCGGACTGGGGGCGTCCGTGCTGGCGCAGAAGTCGACCACCAGATCGCACTGCTCCAGCCGATACTCCAGGCTCACCCTCAGATTGCCGGGAAAGCCCTGATCCCCCGCCCGGGAGAGGAGCGCCAGCTTGACCCTGTCCGCCTCCTGCTCCTTGATCTGCCAGGTGCGGCGATGGAACCCGTCGCGCCCGCCGTGCAGGCAGTTGGCCCCCTGGTTGGCGTCCAGCGTCCAGCACTGGCCTTCCCGCTCAAGGCGGGCGCCGCCGATGCGGTTGGCAAAGCGCCCCGCCACGGCCCCCAGCCATACCTGCTGGGTGAGGTAGGCCTCGTCGGCGCAGCCCAGCAGCACCTCCCGCCGCTCTCCCGCCACCGGCAGGGTGAGGGAGGTGAGGGTGGCCCCGTATGCGAGACCGCGCAGCCGCAGTCCCTCCTCGTTTTCCAGCTCGAATCTCATCATGGTTTGCGGTTCCCCGTCGTGATCCCGTCGCCCCCTGCCGGCGTCGCGAGTGCCGGGCAGGGGGCGTCACCCGTTGTCAGGCGTGCGTTACAGTCTGCCGGCCCCTGCGCTGGCACGGCAGACGTAGCAGTCCGCCTTGAGGCCGAAACGGGCCGGGTATTCCGCCTCCACCACGGCGATCACCTCGGCCACCTTCTCGGGGCGCAGCAGGGCGACCACGCAGCCGCCAAAACCGCCGCCGGTCATGCGCACACCGCCTTCGCTGCCGATCCGGGCCTTGATGATCTCCACCAGGCCGTCGATGGGGGGCACGGTGATCTCGAAGTCATCGCGCATGGCGGCGTGGGACTGGCCCATCAGCTCGCCGAGGCGCACCAGATCGCCCTGTGCCAGCGCATCGGCCGCCGCCAGAGTGCGGGCGTTCTCGCCGACCACGTGGCGGGCACGGCGATAGCAGGCCTCGTCCAGACCGGCCTTGCCCGTTTCCAGGGTGGCCAGGTCAAGATCCCGCAGGGCCTTGACCCCGTAGTGACGGGCGGCGGTTTCGCACTGCTGGCGACGGGTGTTGTATTCGCTGTCCACCAGGCCGCGGCGCACGTTGGAGTTGACGATGAGCACCGCCAGATCGGTGGGCATGGGGATGAGCCGGGTCTCCAGGGAACGGCAATCGAGCAGCAGGGCGTGATCCTGCCTGCCGCTCGCGGAGATCATCTGATCCATGATGCCGCAGTTGCAGCCGACGAACTGGTTCTCCGCCTGCTGGCCGTTGAGGGCGATTTCCGCCTGGCTGATGGCCAGCCCCTGGGCCTCCTTGAAGGCCTGGCCGATGGCCACCTCCAGGGAAGCGGAGGAGGAGAGACCCGTCCCCTGGGGCACGTTGCCGGAGACCACCAGATTGAGGCCGCGCAGGGCGTGGCCCCGTGCCTGCAGGTGTTTCACCACGCCGCGGATGTAGTCGCTCCAGCGCTGGCTGGGGTGGTGCTCGATGGGTTGATCGAGACTGAACCGGTCGCGCTGGTTGTCGTAGTCGGCGGCGATCACTTCGACCAGGTTGTCGCCGCGCAGGCCGATGGCGACGCAGGTCTCGTAGTCGATGGCGCAGGGCAGCACGAAGCCGTCGTTGTAGTCGGTGTGCTCGCCGATGAGGTTGACGCGGCCTGGAGCCCGTACCAGCAGGTCGGGTTGTTGCTCAAACTGCTCGGCAAACACGGCGCTGACGCGCTGGCTCGGGGTCATAGGGCCTCCTCGTTGGCCTGGTTCTGGTCGTTGTAGTGGATGGGACTGAGGGCGCGCAGCCGTTCCGCCGCCTGTTCCGGGGTGAGATCGCGCTGGGTCTCGGCCAGCATCTCGAAGCCCACCATGAATTTGCGCACCGTGGCGGAGCGCAGCAGGGGCGGATAGAAGTGGGCGTGCAGTTGCCACGCCTCGGGGCAGTCGGAACGGGGCGGGGCGAAGTGCCAGCCCATGGAGTAGGGGAAGCTGCACTGGAACAGGTTGTCGTAGCGGCTGGTGAGCTCCTTGAGCGCGATGGCCAGATCCTGTTGCTGTTCCCGGGTGAGATCCAGCATGGAGGGAACATGGGCCTTGGGCAGCAGCAGGGTCTCGAACGGCCAGGCCGCCCAGAAGGGCACCACCGCCAGCCAGTGGGCCGTCTCCACCACGATGCGGGAGCGATCCGCCAGCTCCCGCTCCACATAGTCCAGCAGCAGGGGGCGGCCGTGTTCGGCCAGCCAGGTGCGCTGGTGCGCCTCTTCCCGGGCAATCTCGTTGGGCAGGAAGTCGCTGCCCCAGAGCTGGCCGTGAGGGTGCGGATTGGAGCAGCCCATGACGGCGCCCTTGTTTTCAAAGACTTGGACCCATTCCCACTGGTCAGAGAGCTCGGCCACCTGGTCCATCCAGGTGGTGATCACCCCTTCGATGGCGGGCAGGGGCAGCTCGGGCAGGGTCTTGCCGTGATCCGGCGAGAAGCAGATGACCCGGCTGGTGCCCCGGGCGGCTTCCAGCTTCAGCAGGGGATCCGGCGCCGCGTCAGCGGCCGGGGTGTCCTGCATCAGGGCGGCGAAGTCGTTGGTAAAGACGAAGGTGCCCTGATAGTCGGGGTTGATATCGCCGGTCACCCGGGTGTTGCCCGCACAGAGGAAGCAGTCGGGATCATGGGCCTGGCTCGGCGCCAGGCTCACCTTCTCGACCTGGCCTTGCCAGGGGCGCTTGGCCCTGTGAGGGGAGACCAGCACGTATTGGCCGGTCAGCGGGTTGAAACGACGGTGGGGGTGATCAACCGGGTTGAACATCATCACTCCTCAAGCTCAATAAAGGAATTGCGGGCAGTGATGAGGGCGGGTGCGCCGCTCATCTGTGGCCCCTCTCCCGCGACGGGAGAAGGGAGCAAAACGGATATCACGCCTCATACCCCTGGGGGTTGGCGGATTGCCAGCGCCAGCTGTCGGCGCACATGGCGGCCAGATCCCGCCGGGCACGCCAGCCCAGCTCGCGTTCGGCCTTGGCGGGATCGGCCCAGCACTCGGCGATGTCGCCGGGGCGCCGTGGCTCGATCCGGTAGGGAAGGGGCCGACCGCAGGCGGCCTCGAACGCCGCGACCATCTGCAACACGCTCTGGCCCTGGCCCGTGCCCAGGTTGTAGGCGTGGACACCGCCCCGTCCGGCGCAGTGTTCCAGAGCCTTGACGTGCCCTTCGGCGAGATCCATCACATGGATGTAGTCGCGCACCCCGGTGCCGTCGATGGTTGGGTAATCGTTACCAAAGACCGAGAGGCAGTCGCGCCGGCCGATGGCGACCTGGGTCAAAAACGGCATCAGATTGTTGGGGATGCCCTGGGGATCCTCTCCCAGGGTGCCGGACTCGTGGGCGCCGACGGGATTGAAATAGCGCAGCAGGGTCATGCTCCAGTGGGGCTCGGCCCGCTGCAGATCCTCGAGGATCTCCTCGATGATCAGCTTGGATCGGCCGTAGGGGTTGGTGGCGCTGCGGGGGAAATCCTCCCGGATCGGGGTGCTGGCGGGATCGCCGTAGACGGTGGCCGACGAGCTGAACACCAGATTGCGTACCCCGGCCCGTTTCATCGCCTGCAGCAATACCAGGGTGCCGCTCAGGTTGTTCTCGTAGTAGTCCAGCGGGATGCGTGTCGACTCGCCGACCGCCTTGAGGGCGGCGAAGTGGATCACGGCGTCGATGTGCTGCTCGCTGAAGATGCGATCCAGCAGGGCCGGGTCACGGATGTCCCCCTCGTAGAAGCGGGGCTCGTGCCCGCTGATGGCGGCGACACGGGTCAGGACGCCCGCCTTGCTGTTGCAGAGGTTGTCCACCACCACGGGCTCCATGCCTGCGGCCTGCAAGGCCAGACAGGTGTGGCTGCCGATGTAGCCGCAACCGCCGGTGACCAGTACTTTCATCCGTTGTTCCACCCTCAACTCCTCGCATCAGGAAAGCCTGAGCAGGAGTCTAGCCGAGGGGCTGACGGGCAAACTGTGAGCTGCTTAACAAATATGTGTAAACGATTACACTTGTTTTCATCGACCAATGTGGCAAGTTCTGATTTTTCCCCCTGTTATCAGTGACATTGAACGGTATAATGCGGCCAGTTGCAGCGTGAAATAAGTGAAAACAGCATGAGCACCATCAAGGATGTCGCCCGTTTGGCCAATGTGTCAGTGGCAACGGTTTCACGGGTGATGAACAACTCACCCAAGGCCAGTGCCGCCTCCCGCGAGGTGGTGCTGAAGGCCATGGCCGAGCTGGGCTATACCCCCAACGCCAACGCGCGGGCCCTGGTCAGCCAGACCTGTGACACCATGGGAGTGGTGGTGGGGGACGTGGCGGATCCTTTCTTCGGCGCCCTGGTCAAAGGGGTCGCGGCGGTGGCGGTGGAGCAGGGCTTGCATCTGTTGATGGGTAATGGTTTTCACCGCGCCCAGCAGGAGCGGGAGGCTATCGAGCTGCTCATCGGCAAACGCTGCGAGGCACTGGTGGTGCACAGCAAGGCGCTCGGCGACGAGGAGCTGGTCGACTACGCCCTGCGTGCCCCCGGCATGGTGCTGATCAACCGCGACATTCCGAGTCTGAGGGGGCGCTGTATCGCTCTCAACAACCGCCAGGGTGCGGCGACCGCCACCCGTCATCTGCTGGATCTCGGCCACCGCCATATCGCCTTCCTGAGCTCGGATCACGCCATCGAGGATGCGCTGTTGCGCCACCAGGGCTATCAGGATGCCCTGGCGGAGGCGGAGGTCTTCGCCGATCCCGAGCTGGTGGAGAGCGGCATGCCCAATGAAGAGGGGGGCGAGCGCGCCATGCTCAACCTGCTGGCCAAGGGGTTGCCCATCACGGCGGTGGTGGCCTACAACGACGCCATGGCGGCAGGGGCCATCTCCGTGCTGGCGGACAACGGCCTCAAGGTGCCGGAGGAGGTGTCGGTGGTAGGCTTCGATGACATCATCTACGCCAGATACCTGAGACCCAAGCTCTCCACCATGCGCTATCCCATCGAGCTGATGGCGGCCCAGGCGGCCAAGCTGGCGCTGCAACTCGCCGCAGGGGAGAGCGAATCGGTGCAGAGTCGCATCTATACCCCCACCCTGATCAACCGCCATTCGGTCGCTCCCGTCAGGTCCTGATCGCAGCGCTTGCGCCCCCGTCGGCGCAAGCGCTGCACCTGGCGAACCCGTACTGCAGCATATAAAGCACCCCCATAGCTCAGACGATAGATAGCTCAGACCATGGATAGCTGAGAGCATGGCTAGCGCAGACCACAGCGGGTTGCCTGAGGAGTGACAACCGTCCCCTCACGCTCCCTGCCTGCCGAACTCGCCAGCTCTTCCCGCTCGTCTGTCACGAGCCCCTCTCCCCCGGCCTGCCGAGCCTCACTTCCGGCCAGATCCTGCAAGACGCCCGCCATGGCTTTTCTCTGCGCCGGGCAGGGGCTCTCGTGGCCTCTGCACACTCCTTCGAGAGGCCGGGCTGCGTGCGTGCCCGGAACCGGGTTGAGGCGCTCCAGCACCTGATGAGGCGAGGGGGGCGCGATGTCGGGTCTTTGCCATGGCTTGCTCCGCTGGCTCGGCCATTGCCTCCCGGTTTCACACTCCCGGGCATCTTCTGCCCTTCCGAAGGTCCGCTTTTTCCCCCATGGGGTCATTTACCCGGATTTATCCGATTTTTACTCCGTTTTACTTAACAAAATGAGTGTAATCGTTTACATCTGTGTGAGCGGGATCGCCGATCACCGGGCAAAACTCTCCTACACTGCAGTGGTTTTCAGCGTGAATGCAGGGAGAAGTGAAGCATGCTCAGGGAGATAGTGGCCCGTCAGGATTGGCAGACCCAGGGGATCACCGCCGTGAACCGGTTGCCAGCCCATACCCCCTTGTCCAGTTGGCGCAGTGAAGGGGAAGCCAGGATGGGGGGGTTGTCACCTTCCCGCCTACTGCTGGACGGCGAGTGGCAGTTCTCCTGGTTCGAGGCCCCGGAGCGGGTGCCGGAGCAGTGGCTGGTGGAGGATCTGCCGGATGCCTGCCCCATCAAGGTGCCGGGCAACTGGCAACTGGCTGCGGCCTACCCGGGGGCGCGGCCCGTCACGGATGTGCCCATCTACACCAACATCAAGTACCCCTTTCCCTGCGACCCGCCCCGGGTGCCTGCCGAGAACCCCACCGGTTGCTACTCCCGCGAGTTCACCGTTGCTGCGGACTGGCTGGCCGAGGGACAGACCCGGATCATCTTCGACGGGGTGGACAGCGCGTTTCACCTCTTCTGCAACGGCCGCTGGGTCGGTTACTCCCAGGACAGCCGGCTGCCGGCGGAATTCGATCTGACCCCCTTCCTTCAGGCCGGGGCCAACCGCCTCGCCGTCCTGGTGCTGCGCTGGTCTGACGGCTCCTATCTGGAAGATCAGGACATGTGGCGCATGAGCGGCATCTTCCGCTCCGTCAGCCTGCTGCACAAACCGGCCCGTCATCTGATGGATATCCGGGTGACGCCCGAGCTCGACGCCTGCTACCGGGATGCCCGCCTCAAGGTTGAATTGCAGGCGGCCAACGGAGCCGGTCTGTCGGTGGAGGCCAACCTCTATGATGGCGACGAGCGGGTAGCGACCCTGCGCCAGCGGATCGGCACCCAAGCCATCGACGAGAAAGGGGTGTATGACGATCGCGCCGAGTTGTGGCTGACGGTAACGGCGCCACACAAGTGGAGCGCCGAGACCCCGCACCTCTATCGCCTGACCCTGACCCTGCTGGACGAGCAGGGAAGCACTCTCGAGAGCGAGGCCCATGACGTGGGCTTTCGGGCGGTGGAGGTCCGTGGCGGCCTGCTGCGGGTCAACGGCCAACCCCTGCTGATTCGTGGTGCCAATCGCCATGAACACCATCCCGCCACGGGTCACGTGGTGACCCCGGCCGACATGGAGCAGGATCTGCTGCTGATGAAGCGGCACAACTTCAACGCGGTGCGCTGCTCCCACTATCCCAATCACCCCGAGCTTTATCGCCTGTGCGACCGGCTCGGCCTCTATGTGGTGGACGAGGCGAACCTGGAGACCCACGGCATGACCCCCATGGGGCGGCTGGCGCGGGATCCCGCCTGGAGCAACGCCTTCCTGGAGCGGGTTACCCGCATGGTGGCCCGGGACTTCAACCACCCCAGCATCATCATCTGGTCTCTGGGGAACGAATCCGGTTATGGCCCGGCCCACGACGCCATGTATCGCTGGGTGAAGGGGGCGGACCCCAGCCGCCCGGTGCAGTACGAAGGGGGCGGGGCCGACACCCCGGCCACCGACATCATCTGCCCCATGTATGCCCGTACCCATCAGGATCAACCCTTCCCGGCGGTGCCCAAGTGGGCACTGGCCAAGTGGATCGGCCTGCCGGAAGAGACCCGGCCGCTGATCCTGTGCGAATACGCCCACGCCATGGGCAACAGCCTGGGGGGCTATGCCCATTACTGGCAGGCATTTCGCGATCATCCGCGGCTGCAGGGTGGGTTTGTCTGGGATTGGGTCGATCAGGGGCTGGACAAGCAGACCGACGATGGCCGCCATTTCTGGGCTTATGGTGGCGATTTCGGCGACACTCCCAACGATCGCCAGTTCTGCTGCAACGGCCTGCTGTTCCCCGATCGCACCCCCCATCCCTCCCTGTTTGAAGCCCGGCGTGCCCAGCAGCCCTTTGTTCTGACCCTGCAGGGTCGCCAGCCGCTGACGGTGGAGATCCGCAGCGAATACCTGTTCCGCGAGACGGATAACGAGACTCTGCAGTGGCGTCTGTGTGAAGACGGCGTGGTGGTGAGCCAGGGTGAATGCCCGCTCGAGCTGGCTCCCCGGGGGAGCGTGACGCTGACCCTGCTGGAGCAACTGCCGGCCTTTGCGCCGGGGGCGCTCGCCTGGCTGGATCTCGCCATCGTGCAGCCCACCGCCACGGCCTGGGCCGGAGCGGGTCACGAGGTGGCTCGCCAGCAATGCCTGTTGCCCGCGCCCCTGGCGCTGCCGTCGGCCTGCCCGGCGGTCAGCCTGACCGAGCAGCGCGATCACTGGGTGCTTGGCGCCGCAGATTCCCTGTGGCAGCTCGACAAGGCCAGTGGTCGCATCGTCAGCTGGCAGAAGCAGGGCCGCGAGCGGCTGCGCGACGCCATCGCCGATCATTTCTATCGGGCGCCGCTCGACAACGATATCGGCACCAGCGAGGCGGATCACGCCGATCCCAACGCCTGGATTGCCCGCTGGCAGGAGGCCGGACTCAATGATCTGCAGCACCGCTGTCTCGGCCTGGAGGCGAGTCCGGAGCTGGGTCTTATCACGGCGCACCACGGCTATTTAGTGGGTGACGAGCCGAAGATCCTGACCCGCTGGCATCACAGGATGGACGGGGAGGGCGCCATGAACCTCGCCATCGAGGTGGAGGTGGCCGCCGACATGCCCTCCCTGCCGCGCATCGGTGCCCGGCTCTGGCTGGCTGATGAACCGGCCGAAGGTGCCCCGGTGAGCTGGCTGGGGCTTGGCCCCCACGAGAATTACCCGGATCGCCGGCTCGCCGCCGATCTCGGTCGCTGGCAATTGCCCATCGAGGCGTTGCACACCCCTTATGTCTTCCCGACCGACAACGGACTGCGCTGCGATACCCACGCACTGCAACTGGGGGATCTGGCGGTGGAGGGGCGCTTCCACTTCAGTGTCAGCCGCTACAGTCAGCAGCAGCTGACCGAAGCCCGTCACCAGACCGATCTGGTGGCTCTGGGGGGCACGCACCTGTGCCTCGATGGCTTCCACATGGGGGTGGGAGGCGACGACTCCTGGAGCCAGAGCGTGCGGCCCGAGTTCTGGCTGTTGCCGGGTCGTTATCAGTGGCACTGCCGTCTGCGCTAGCCGGACCCGCCGTCGCGAGATGGCGAGACCCAAAGGCAGTTTCTCACGTAACTATTTAATTTTTAACAATATTACGGCTATGCAACAGAGTGTAAACGTTTTCATTTTGTTGCCAGGATCACAGACCGCCTCACAACAAACTGATTACATTAGGCTGGCGCCAGCTCAAACGGTGTACAGCATTCCCTACAAAAAACAGATAGAGATCGGAGCATAACAATGAAAAAACTCACGACAGTTGCCACCTTGCTGATGGGACTGATGGCGGGAGCCCAAGCCCAGGCCGATACCCGTATCGGGGTCACCGTCTACAAGTACGACGACAACTTCATGGCCGTGGTGCGCAAGGCCATCGAGAAAGAAGCGGCGGCCACCCCGGGTGTGGAACTGCTGATGAACGACTCCCAGAACGACCAGTCCAAGCAGAACGACCAGATCGATGTACTGCTGGCCAAGGGCGTGAAGGCCCTGGCCATCAACCTGGTTGACCCGGCGGCGGCCCCTGTCGTGATTGAGAAAGCCCGTGCGGACGAGATCCCCGTGGTCTTCTACAACAAGGAACCGAGCGCGGCCGACCTGGCCAGCTATGACAAGGCCTACTACGTGGGCACCGACTCCAAGGAGTCCGGCATCATCCAGGGCCAGCTGATCGCCAAGCACTGGAAAGCGCACCCCGAGTGGGATCTGAACAAGGATGGCGTCATCCAGTTCGTGCTGCTCAAGGGTGAGCCTGGCCACCCGGATGCGGAAGCACGCACCACCTACGTCGTCAAGACCCTGAACGATGGCGGCATCAAGACCGAGCAACTGCACATGGATACCGGTATGTGGGATACCGCCATGGCCAAGGACAAGATGGACGCCTGGATCTCCGGTCCGAACGCCAACAAGATCGAAGTGGTCATCGCCAACAACGACGGCATGGCGATGGGCGCCGTGGAGTCCCTGAAGGCCCAGGGCAAGACCGCCATCCCGGTGTTCGGTGTTGACGCCCTGCCGGAAGCCCTGGCCATGGTCAAGAGCGGTGCCATGGCCGGTACCGTGCTGAACGATGCGGCCAACCAGGCCAAGGCCACCTTCGAGCTGACCAAGAACCTGGCCGAAGGCAAGCCGGCCGGTGAAGGCACCAACTGGAAGATCGACAACAAGGTCGTCCGCGTTGCCTACGTGGGCGTAGACAAAGACAACCTGTCCCAATTCGAGTAATTCCTCCCCTCAGGGCAAGGGAGATCCCCTTGCCCTCTTTTCAACCAGATGTGATGGCTGATATGACAACACGGCAACAATCAGAATGGCTGTTGGAGATGATTGACGTCAGTAAGAGCTTTCCTGGCGTCAAGGCACTCGATAATGTCAATTTACGGGTCCGTCCTCATTCTGTGCATGCGTTGATGGGCGAGAATGGCGCAGGGAAGTCCACGCTGCTCAAGTGCCTGTTCGGCATCTACGAGAAGGATCAGGGCAAGATCTTCTTCAAGGGACAGGAGATCAACTTCACCTCGTCCAAAGAGGCGCTGGAGAATGGCGTTTCCATGGTGCACCAGGAGCTGAACCTGGTACTGCAACGCACCGTGATGGACAACATGTGGCTCGGCCGCTATCCCACCAAGGGACTGTTTGTCGACCACGGCAAGATGTATCAGGACACCAAGCATATCTTCGAGGAGCTGGACATCGATATCGACCCCAGGGTCAAGGTCGGCACCCTGTCGGTTTCCCAGATGCAGATGATCGAGATTGCCAAGGCATTCTCCTATGACGCCAAGATCGTCATCATGGACGAACCCACCTCCTCCCTGACCGAGAAAGAGGTTAACCACCTCTTCAAGATCATCAACAAGCTCAAGGAGAAGGGGTGCGGCATCGTCTACATCTCCCACAAGATGGAAGAGATCTTCCAGCTCTGTGACGAGATCACCATATTGCGGGATGGCCAGTGGGTGGCGACCCAGCCCCTCAAGGGCATGACCATGGATCAGATCATCGGCATGATGGTCGGCCGCGAGCTCACCCAGCGCTTCCCGGAAAAAACCAACCAGCCCAAAGAGGTGATCCTCGAGGTCGAGCACCTGACGGCCAAGAACCAGCCTTCCATCAAGGACGTGACCTTCAACCTGCACAAGGGGGAGATCCTCGGCATCGCCGGTCTGGTGGGGGCCAAGCGCACCGACATCGTGGAGACCCTGTTCGGCATCCGCGATCGTAGCGAAGGGACCATCAAGCTGCACGGCAAAGAGGTGGCGAACCACAACGCCCACGAGGCGATCCAGAACGGCTTCGCCCTGGTGACCGAGGAGCGCCGCTCTACCGGGATCTATTCACGCCTCGACATCGCCTTCAACTCCCTGATCGCCAACATGGACAACTACAAGGGATCCATGGGGCTGCTCAGCGACAACAAGATGAAGAGCGATACCCAGTGGGTCATCGACTCCATGCGGGTCAAGACACCGACCCAGCAGACCCAGATCGGCTCCCTCTCCGGTGGCAACCAGCAGAAGGTGATCATCGGTCGCTGGCTGCTGACCCAGCCCGAGATCCTGATGCTGGATGAACCGACCCGGGGTATCGACGTCGGCGCCAAGTTCGAGATCTACCAGCTCATCCTGGAGCTGGCGAAGAAGGACAAGGGCATCGTCATCATCTCCTCCGAAATGCCGGAACTGCTCGGCATCACGGACCGCATCATGGTCATGAGCAATGGCCGGGTCGCGGGGATCGTCAACACCAAAGAAACTGACCAGAGCGAGATCCTGCGCCTGGCATCTCTGTACCTATAAAGACAGGAAGACATTATGGAGTCGGCTAAAAATTTCAATCTGATGCAGGCGCTCAAAGAGAACGGCATCTATGTGGTGTTGCTGGTGTTGCTCATGATCATCGTGATCAAGGAGCCCTCCTTCCTCAGCCTCACCAACCTCAGCAACATCCTGACCCAGTCCTCGGTGCGGGTCATCATCGCCCTCGGGGTGGCGGGCATCATCATCACCCAGGGTACTGACCTGTCGGCCGGTCGTCAGGTCGGTCTGGCGGCGCTGATCGCGGCCACCATGCTGCAGGCCCTGACCAACGTCAACAAGGTCTTCCCCACCCTGGGGGAGGTGCCCATTCCGGCGGTGATCCTGTTGGTGTGCGTGGTGGGGGCCCTGATTGGTCTGGTCAACGGCCTGATTGTCGCCTACCTGAACGTGACGCCCTTCATCACCACCCTGGGCACCATGATCATCGTTTACGGCATCAACTCCCTCTATTTTGACTCCGTGGGGGCCTCCCCGGTGGCCGGGTTTGACCCTCGCTTCTCCAACTTTGCGCAGGGCTTCATCCGGATTGGCGGGTTCAAGCTCTCGTACCTGACCTTCTATGCGGCCATCGCCAGCGTCTTCGTCTGGGTGCTGTGGAACAAGACCCGCTTTGGCAAGAACATCTTCGCCATCGGTGGCAACCCGGAAGCGGCCAAGGTGTCCGGCGTCAACGTCGCCGTCAACCTGGTGGTCATCTATGCCCTGGCCGGTGTCTTCTACGCCTTCGGCGGCATGCTGGAAGCGGGGCGGATCGGCAGTGCCACCAACAACCTCGGCTTCATGTACGAGCTGGATGCCATCGCGGCCTGCGTGGTGGGGGGCGTTTCATTTGCCGGCGGTGTGGGAACTGTCGCGGGTGTGATCACCGGCGTACTTATCTTCACGCTGATCAACTATGGTTTGACCTACATCGGTGTCAGCCCTTACTGGCAGTTCATCATCAAGGGCGGCATCATCATCCTGGCGGTAGCCCTGGACTCCATGAAGTACGCCAAGAAGAAGTAAGCATTGGCAGGGAGGGCCGGGTCATCCCGGCCCTTTCTCTTTGGAGGGACCCATACCATGGCATTCAAAGTCAAAATCAACGTGCTGTTGCTGCTCGCCATTCTGGTCACCATCGGTACCGCCTGGTTCAGCGTCAACCATTTCATCAGCGGCTACATCCGCACCCAGGCCACCCAGAACATCAACGAGCAGATCACCCTGGTCAGGGAGAAGCTGGCGGGTGACATCAACCAGAAGGTGCTGCTGGCCGCCAACCTCAACCTCGGGGTGACCAGCGTCAAGAAGGCGCTGCAGGAGACCGGCTTTCACAACATCGTCAAGCTCATTGGCGACATGGCATTCGACGCGAACGGGGTCATCGACGACAAGGCCAGGGTTGACGCCCTGCGCAAGCTGATCCCCGCCGCCAACAACCAGATCACCGTCAGCCCGCTGGAGCAGCTGGACGGCAAACCCGTCATCTCCATCCTGGTGCCGCGCGGTGCAGACTCCGCCTACCTCTACTACCTCGACATGAGCGAGTTCAAGACGCTGCTGACCAAGGTAAGCGGGGAAGGGCGTTACTTCTCCCTCACCGACAGTCAGGGACAGGTGCTCTACAGCAGCAAGCCCCAGGGAGAGAGCGAGAGCCGCCCCAACAAGCTGGATATTCGCGGCAGCGAGTGGACCCTGACCGGTTATGTGGATCTCGACTATATCCAGGCCATGACCCAGGCGCTCAACGGCAAGATCACCCTGGCCCTGCTCGGGGTGGCGGCGCTGGTACTGGCCCTCTCCATGGTGGCCCTCAACCTGGCCTATAGACCCATCCTCTCCTTGCGCGACCTGGTACAGGAGCTCTCCCAGGGCAATGGGGATCTGACCCGCCGGCTCACGGTGACCAGCAAGGATGATCTCGGACAGATCTCGGCGGGCATCAACCGCTTCATCGAGCAGTTGCAGGGCATGATGGGGGAGGTGAGACAAGCGAGCGGCCAGCTCAATGAAGGGATATCGGCATTGGCGAGGCAGACGGGGTCAGCCCAGGGCCTGCTGGCGGAGCATGTGCGGGAGACCGAACAGGTGGTCACCGCCATCAACGAGATGAGCCGTACTGCCGTCTCGGTATCGGAGAGCGCGGCCAATACTGCCCAGCTGACCGGCCAGAGCCAGCAACTGGCCAACCAGTCGCGTCAGGTGGTGGATCAGGCCATGGCCAGCGTCACTGCGCTGGTGACGGAGGTGGAGACCACGGCACACTCCATCGAAGCCATGCAGCAAGATGTGCAGCAGATCGGCTCGATTCTCGGGGTCATCGGTGGCATCGCAGAGCAGACCAACCTGCTGGCCCTCAACGCCGCCATCGAGGCGGCCCGGGCCGGGGAGCAGGGGCGGGGGTTTGCGGTGGTGGCGGACGAAGTGCGCTCTCTGGCGGGACGCACCCAGAAGAGCACTGCCGAGATCCAGACCATGCTGACCCGGCTGCAACGGGGTACCCAGACCGTGGTGGCTGCCATGGGCAACACCCGGCAGAGCTGCCAGGATGCGGCGGAAAACACCAGCAAGGTGAATGCGTCACTGGATCTGATGGCGGGAGAAGTGGTGGAGATCAACGATCTCATCAGCCATATCGCCACGGCCGCGGAGGAGCAGAGTGCCGTCGCCGAGGAGATCAATCGCAACATGAGTGCCATCGCCGAGGTGATCACCCAGCTCAAGGGGAATGGCGAGCGCACCGTGGACAGCTCGAACGCCATGCAGCGCACCTATGACAGGCTGCGGGAGATAGTGGGGCACTTCCGGCTGGAATAGCGCCGGCTGGGCGAGTCCCGGGTACCCTGGCCAGCAATATCGTGGCCGGGGTGACCCATCAGCGGGCAGACGTGAAAAATACCCAAAAAAGATGGGGGCGACTTGCGTCGCCCCCGATAGTCTTATCGCTCATATCCTTGAACGAAGTTGCTCCCTGCAATCCCTGACTATACCTCTTCCTTTAGGTTTCCCCTTCCCAATCCTTTGGGGTGTCCTTTAGCCATCATGGCCTGACGAGTCATCCGTTCCCGTCGCACTTTCTCCGTCCTGGGAGGTGTCCTTTACCACATCCTGTGGTGAGTCCATTTGCCCAACCCTGGCAGCCAGTCTTCCTGACCGACTTCATTGCATCCGTGCAGGAGTAACTATAAGGATTTCGCGCAGGGCGACAATGACATGCTGAAAAACGTTTTATTCAAACTGGTTTCCCGCGAAAGGATAATGAAGTTATCTTTTTTAAAATCATGATGTTAATGATCTATCATGCTGTTTTTTCACGCGCATCTTCCGACTATGGCGAGAATTTTGTTGGCACTTTACTTACGCAGTAGATGGCGAATATCTCACAAGGCGTTTAACTGCGGTTCAGAATCCGGGGAGGCCGGTCAGTGTCGATCGCAGATGAGGGTGGAGGAGGGCAACGGGCATGATGCAGGTGGCGTGGTCCGGATCCCATTCAGGAGATAAAGGAGGTAAAGGAGGGAAAGCTGAGATGACCCAAGAGGAGATCGCCTCCCCTTGGGCGAGAGGGTCAGGGATGCTGGCTGCCACCGTGCCATTGGCATAGGTAGGCGGGGACCAGCATCTGGGGTGCCTGGTCAACGTGACAGACCACCAGCGGCATGGCGGGGGCTCCCTGGGCATGCACCAAGGCCGGTGTCATGGGCAGGACCAGGGCGACGAACAGAAACAGCGACGGGATCTTCATGGTTATCTCCTTGGTGACGGGAACGAATGTGACAAGCATCACTTTTTGAGTTAAGGCGAACCCGAAATCGGCGCAAGGTGACTGAAAAAATTCAACTAATGAAAAAACTTTGAATCCCGGTTGCACTCCGGTCGGTGAAAAAGCCGCCATCAGGATGCGTGCAAAATGCATATCCATATAAAAGAGATAGTGCACACGGCTTGGCGATGAGGCTCGCCATCTGGCCCGGGCAGGCCGCCATGATCTGGGACAAGAGATGGATTATTCAGCGATAAAGGAGCAGGTGATTATTTATGTGAGAGCAAACGGGATGATAAGCGAGGATAAATTCAAAGTTGGGTGAAGTTTATTCAAAAAATGAGCATTTTGATTTTAATGTAATGATTTATTTGATGTTTTTTATTGGTGGCTATCCATTTCTGGATATCATGGATGAATGAAATTGCGCTCTTTGTGGAATATATTGGGGCCTTATTGCGTATTTATGCCGGATGGAGGGTGAGGGAAATGTCAGATATGTAAACTCCATCATAAATTAACTTCTGAATTTATGCAGTCTCGGGTGAATGTGATCAATGTCCAAGTTTGGTGGAGTTGCCAGACCTAATCTCTGCGTCGAAAGGCAAGGGCAGGATAGAACATAAGCCGAGTACCCTACATAAAGAATATCCCGCCTTAGCCACGAGCCTGAATAGAAGGAATCTATTCAATCACTCGCAGGGACCACAGCTAGACGGAATATCATCATGAGCAAATTTTATGTAGGTTCTGAAGTTGGCCAGTTGCGCCGTGTCATGTTGCACCGCCCCAACCTCAGTCTGAAGCGTCTGACCCCTTCCAACTGCCAGGATCTGCTGTTTGACGACGTCCTGTCCGTGGAACGTGCCGGTCAGGAGCACGACAAATTCGCTCAGGTACTGCGCGATCAGAATGTCGAAGTCTTCCTCCTGACCAATCTGCTGGCGGAAACCCTGGACGTGCCGGAAGCCAAAGCCTGGCTGCTGCAACACCAGGTCTCCGACTATCGCCTCGGCACTGCCCTGGCCAACGACGTGCGCTGCTTCCTGGCGGACATGCCTCACCGCGAGCTGGCCCGCATCCTCTCCGGCGGCCTCACCTACTCCGAGATGCCCTACAGCGGCGTCAACATGGTGGTCGGCATGCATGCCCCGACCGATTTCATCATCGAACCGCTGCCCAACCACCTCTTTACCCGCGACACCTCCTGCTGGGTCTATGGCGGCGTCTCCATCAACCCCATGGCCAAGGCCGCCCGTCGTCGCGAGACCAACCACGTGAAGGCCATCTACCGCTGGCACCCGCAGTTTGCCGGTCAGGAGTTCATCAAGTACTTCGGTGACGAGGAGCGCGACTACGACAACTCCACCATCGAAGGGGGCGACGTCCTGGTCATCGGCCGAGGCGCCGTGCTCATCGGCATGTCCGAGCGCACCACGCCGCAAGGGGTGGAGCATCTGGCCCGCAGCCTGTTCAAGCACGGTCAGGCCAAGCAGGTCATCGCCATGGAGCTGCCGAAACACCGCAGCTGCATGCACCTCGACACCGTCATGACCCACATGGATGTCGACACCTTCTCCGTCTATCCGGAAGTCATCCGCAAGGATGTGAACTGCTGGAGCCTGACCCCGGGCGGTGCCACCGGGATGAACATCAAGGAAGAGGGTTACTTCGTGACCGCCATCGAGAAGGCGCTGGGGGTGGATCAGCTCAGGCTCATCACCACCGGCGGCGACAGCTTCGAGGCCGAGCGGGAGCAGTGGAACGACGCCAACAACGTGCTGACCGTGCGCCCCGGCGTGGTGGTGGGTTACGAGCGCAACACCTACACCAACGAGAAGTACGACAAGGCCGGCATCACTGTGCTGCCCATCCCGGGTGAAGAGCTGGGACGTGGTCGCGGCGGCGCCCGCTGCATGAGCTGCCCGATGGAACGTGACGGCATCTGACAAGACGGCGTGGCGCCGGCAGAGGCTGGCGCCACACACACCCGAATTCGAGAGTAACACCCATGAAAAAACCAACTGTCGTCGTCGCCCTGGGGGGCAATGCCCTGCTCCGCCGCGGTGAACCTCTGGAAGCCGACATCCAGCGCAAGAACATCGCCACCGCCGCCAAGACCATCGCCCGCATCGCCGAGGATTACAACGTGGTGCTGGTGCACGGCAACGGCCCGCAAGTCGGCCTGCTGGCCCTGCAGAACAGCGCCTACACCAAGGTCTCCCCCTATCCCCTGGATGTGCTGGGTGCCGAGTCCCAGGGCATGATCGGCTACATGCTGATCCAGGAATTGAAGAACCTGATGCCGAGCCGCAACGTCACCGCCCTGCTGACCCAGGTGCAGGTTGATCCGAAGGATCCGGCGTTTGCCAACCCGACCAAGTTTATCGGCCCGGTTTATGAAGAAGTGGAGGCCCGCGCCCTGGCTGCCGAGAAGCAGTGGTCGGTCAAGGCAGACGGCAAGTTCTTCCGCCGCGTGGTGCCGTCCCCGCTGCCCCAGCGCATCGTCGAAGGCGACGCCATCGAAACCCTGATTGCCCAGGGTCACCTCATCATCTGTACCGGTGGTGGTGGCATCCCGGTGACCTGGGATGGCCAGAGCCTGACCGGCATCGAGGCCGTCATCGACAAGGACATGTCTGCCGCCTACCTGGCCAAGCAGATCAAGGCCGACGCCCTGCTGATCCTGACGGACGCCGATGCCGTCTATCTGGACTGGGGCAAGCCGACCCAGCGTCCGCTGCGGGTCAGCAGCCCGGACGAGCTGGCCGGGGTCAAGTTCGATGCAGGCTCCATGGGGCCCAAGGTCGAAGCCTCCTGTGAATTTGTCAAGGCGACCGGCGGCATGGTCGGCATCGGCTCCCTGGAAGATGGCCTCGCCATCCTCAAGGGGGAAGCCGGCACCAATATCGTCGCCACCCGTACCGTGAATGCGTAATTGAAACTCGGCCCTCTGGGGTCTGCACAAATCTGTACTGAAGAATGCGTAGTCAACACTACTGCCTAAATTGGTCTGAACAAATATAGAGAGAACTCATCATGGCTTTTAATCTGCGTAACCGTAACTTCCTGAAACTGCTGGACTTCACCCCGCGCGAAATCCAGTACATGATCGATCTGGCCATCGACCTGAAGAAAGCCAAATACGGTGGCTATGAGCGCAAGCATCTGGTCGGCAAGAACATTGCCCTGATCTTCGAGAAGACCTCCACCCGCACCCGTTGTGCATTTGAAGTGGCGGCCTTCGACCAGGGCGCCCAGGTCTCCTACCTCGGCCCGAGCGGTTCCCAAATCGGTCACAAGGAGTCCATGAAGGACACCGCCCGGGTGCTGGGCCGCATGTATGACGGCATCGAATACCGCGGCTACGGCCAGGAGATCGTCGAAGAGCTGGGGGCCCACGCCGGTGTGCCGGTGTGGAACGGCCTGACCAACGAATTCCACCCGACTCAGATCCTGGCGGACTTCATGACCATGCTGGAGCACGGCAAGGGCAAACGTCTGGATCAGATCAAGTTCGCCTACCTGGGTGACGCCCGCAACAACATGGGCAACTCCCTGATGGTGGGTGCCGCCAAGATGGGCATGGACATCCGTCTGGTGGCGCCGAAAGCCTTCTGGCCGGAAGAGGAGCTGGTTGCCACCTGCCGCCTCATCGCCGAAGAGACCGGGGCGCGCATCCACCTGACCGAAGACGTGAAAGAGGGTGTGCTGGGTGCCGACTTCCTCTACACCGACGTCTGGGTCTCCATGGGTGAAGCGAAGGAAGCCTGGGATCAACGGGTGAAGCTGATGACCCCGTATCAGGTCAACATGGACGTCATCAACGCCACCAAGAACCCTGACGTGAAGTTCATGCACTGCCTGCCGGCCTTCCACAACGACGAGACCACCATGGGCAAGGAAGTGGCCGACAAATACGGTATGAAAGGCCTGGAAGTAACCGAGGACGTGTTCGAATCCGACCACTCCATCGTGTTTGACGAGGCCGAAAACCGGATGCACACCATCAAGGCAGTGATGGTTGCTACGCTGGGCGACTGAGGTCGCAGTAGTGGTGCCGGGGGGCGACCCCCGGCTTTTCGACCATGTGACAGCGGCATAATACCTCCAACCCTACGACCCGCAGCCTGCATGGATACCACACCCACAGAAGGAAGCTGGACCATGACCAAATTCAAGTTCCCGTCAGCCTACACGATTTTGTTTGTGCTGATCGCCCTGGTGGCCGCCCTGAGCTGGATAGTGCCCGCCGGCAAATACGAGATGACCATGAACGAGGCCCTCGGCAAGGAAGTGCCGGTGGCCGGTACCTACAAGCTGGTGGATGCCAATCCCCAGGGGATCGTCGATGTGCTGCTGGCACCGATCGACGGTCTCTACAACCACGACACCTATGAGGCTGGCGCCATCGACGTCTCCCTCTTCATCCTGATCATCGGTGGCTTCCTCGGCATCGTGACCAAGACAGGTGCCATCGACGCCGGCATCGAGCGCGTCACCGACCGCCTGCGCGGCCGCGAGGAGTGGATGATCCCCATCCTGATGGCGCTGTTCGCCGCAGGGGGCACCATTTACGGCATGGCAGAAGAGTCCCTGCCGTTCTACACCCTGCTGGTGCCTGTGATGATGGCCGCCCGCTTCGACCCGGTCGTCGCCGCCGCCACCGTGCTGCTGGGGGCCGGCATCGGTACCCTGGGCTCCACCATCAACCCGTTCGCCACCGTGATCGCCGCCAACGCCGCTGGCATCTCCTTCACCGACGGCATCTGGCTGCGGGTCGCCATGCTGGTGGCCGGGTGGATCCTCTGTGTCGCCTACGTGATGCGCTACGCCAAGATGGTGCGCAACGATCCGAGCAAGTCCCTGGTGGCCGACAAGTGGGAAGAGAACCGCGCCCACTTCCTCGGCAACAAGAGTGACGAGATGCTGGAGTTCACCACCACCCGCAAGATCGTGCTGGGCATCTTCGTCGCCGCCTTTGCCGTGATGATCTACGGGGTGGCCGTGCTGGGCTGGTGGATGGCGCAGATCTCCGGCGTGTTCCTGGCTGCCGCCATCATCGTCGGCGTCATCTCCCGCATGAGCGAGGAGGAGCTGACCTCCAACTTCATCGACGGTGCCCGCGATCTGCTCGGCGTGGCCCTCATCATCGGTATCGCCCGCGGTATCGTGGTGGTGATGGACAACGGCATGATCACCCACACCATTTTGCACAGCGCAGAGGGGATCGTGACCGGCCTCTCCACCATCGTCTTCATCAACGTGATGTTCGTGCTGGAAGTGGTGCTCTCCTTCTTGGTGCCGTCCTCCTCCGGTCTGGCGGTGCTGACCATGCCGATCATGGCGCCGCTCGCCGACTTCGCCAACGTGGGCCGCGAGCTGGTGGTCACCGCCTACCAGTCCGCTTCCGGCCTGGTGAACCTGGTGACCCCGACCTCCGCCGTGGTCATGGGGGGGCTGGCCATTGCCAAGGTGCCCTATGTGCGCTGGCTGAAGTGGGTGGCCCCGCTGCTCGGCATGCTGACCGTGCTGATCGTGCTCTGCCTGAGCCTGGGCGCCGTGCTGGCATGAATGCCGACAGACATAGGGACAACAACGGGAGCCTGGGGCTCCCGTTTTTTATGGCTGGCAAGGCAGGGCGCCCGGCCTCTCCCGTGGCTTGGCTCCTTGCCGCGCGGGCAACAAAAAGGCGACCCCGGGGTCGCCTTCTGGCATCCAGCAGGGGTCAGCGGGCGTTTTCCAGGGTGCGCACCACGGCGGCGTGAGCCTGGCGGGTTCGGCTGATGTGGCGCGGGGCGATCAGTACCACGTCGTTGCCGGCCACGGCCCCCAGGATCTCGGGATTGGCGTTGCGATCCAGCAGGCGAGCCACCACGGTAGCGGCCCCCGGGGTGGTATGCACCAGCACCATCTGCTGGTTGTGGACCACGGCGCGCACCATGTCGTGGATGGAGCGGGTGCTGCCGGCGGGCTCCAGCTGCTCGTCCACCAGGGTGTAGACCTTCTTGCCGTTGGCGTTCTGGGCCTTGGCGACCCCGAGACGGCGCAGCAGGCGGGAGATGGTGGACTGGCTGATGTCCGCAAAACCGCGGGCGGAGAGCTCGCGGCGGATCTCCTCCTGGGTGCTGTAGCAGTGCTGGCCGATGATCTGGCGGCAGGCGTCGAGCTGGGCCAGGTCGGACTCTGGTTCTGCTGGGCGGCTGAGGGTGTTGACCATGGCGACTTCCTTTGGCGATGAGCGATGGCGGTCTCGCCCAGTCTGTCGTTCCGGCTTTTCATAGCGAAAAACACTAATGAGGAGCACTCAAGCAGGGGATGAGCGAGGTATATCCATTACGGGATGGCAAATTATAACCAAAGGGGGAATAAGTGATGTGACAGGGTTCAAAAATGGGCCCGATGGGGCCCACATGGATATCTTTTGTCGGCAGGAAATCAGTAGCGTTCGCTGACGATGTCCTGGGTGAAGGACTTCTCGCAGTATTTGCACTTCATCCGCACCGCCCCTTTCACCTCGCGCACCCGGAAGTAGCTTTCCACCGGTTCGTTGTGGGAAATGCAGTTGGAGTTGGGGCAGTGGAAGACCCCTTCGATGAACTCCGGCAGCGCCAGTTGGTGCTTCTTCACCACCACGAAGTCTTCGATGATGTTGACGGTCGCCTTGGGGGCGAACAGGGCGAGCTGGTTGGCCTGCTGCTCGGTCAGACGGGTGTTCTCGATCTTGATGAGATCCTTCTTGCCGAGGGCGCCGGATTTGAGGTTGAAGCCGACGGTGATCCGCTCCTGGGTCTCGATCAGCTGGAACAGCTTGAGGATCTTGATGCCCTGGCCGGCGGGGACGTGGTCGATGACGGAGCCGTGGCGGATGGCTTCGACTTGCAGTTGGTTCTTCTCGGACATGATGTTCCCCTTTCCCTTAGACGGTTTCGTTCAGTACCAGTGCCAGCAGTGCCTGGCGGGCATAGACCCCGTTCTCCGCCTGCTGGAAGTAGTAGGCGTGGGGGGTCTTGTCGACGGCGACCTCGATCTCGTCAACCCGGGGCAGGGGATGGAGGATCTTCATGGTGGGCTTGGCCCCTTCCAGGGTCGCCAGCTCCAGAACGAACTTGGCGGCCATGTGCTTGTACTCGGTCTCGTCGAAGCGCTCCTTCTGGACGCGGGTCATGTAGAGGATGTCGAGCTCCGGCATCACCTCTTCCATGGTCTCGTGCACGCTGAAGCGGATGCCCTTCTCTTCCAGCTCCTCACAGAGGTAGTCCGGCATGGCCAGCGCCTCCGGCGAGATGAAGAAGAAGCGGCAGTTGAACAGGCTCAGGGCCTGGGCCAGGGAGTGGACGGTGCGGCCGTACTTCAGGTCACCGACGAAGGCGACGTTGAGGCCGTCCAGCTTGCCTTGGGTCTCGTGGATGGAGAAGAGGTCGAGCAGGGTCTGGGTGGGATGCTGGTTGGAGCCGTCACCGCCGTTGATGACCGGCACCCGGGAGAACTCGGAGGCCAGACGGGCTGCCCCTTCCTTCGGGTGGCGCATCACCACCGCATCGGTGTAGGAGCTGATGATCTTGATGGAGTCGGCCAGAGTCTCGCCCTTCTTGGCGCTGGTGTTGCCGCCGTCGGCGAAGCCGATGATGTCGCCACCCAGGCGCTGGACCGCGGTCTCGAAGGAGAGACGGGTGCGGGTGGAGGCTTCGAAGAAGCAACTGGCGACCAGCTTGTCTTTCAGCAGGCGGCTGTCGGGTTCGGCCTTCAACCGCTGTGCGGTGGCGACCACCAGTTCCATGTCGGACCGGGTCAGATCCGAGATGGAGATGACGTGTTTGTTATAGAGTGGATTGGTCATCGTCTGCATTCCCTTTGGCATCAATGAAGGTTTTTCCGGCACAAAAAAAAGCCCCTGAAACAGGGGCTCTTTTCAAAAAAAACGGGGGATCTGTGGGACGGGAACCGGAAACAACGGGGCCGCTCTGGTGCGCTCCACCCGTCTGCAAGGCTGCTTTTTTCATCAAAAACGGCATTGTCCTGTCCCGACCTTTTTCAAAACCGCACCGATTATAGGGCTGGTTTTTGAATTGTCAAAAATTTATTTCAGAGGCAGGATTTGGCCGGAAAAACGTTTAAGTGTCGCGAACGGGTCGACAAATCCAGAGTGCGTGCTGCGCCTGCAAGGGGGCGCCATCGGCGGCCATGCTGCGCAGGTAGCCGAGCCTGTGGTGCCCCTCCAGCAGGCAGTAGGGATGGGGCAGGGGGTGACCGTCCGGGTAGCAGGTTCCCGGGGCGGTGGCGAGGACGATGACAGGCTCGGACCAGGTGCCCCGGTGCAGCATGTCATCGCCGAGCCAGGAGCGGCGCACGTAGCGGTTGCTGCGCAGCATCTCGCCCCAGCGATCGATCACCTCCATGTGGCGGGAGTCTATCTGCTCGATAATCTGCGCGGTGGGCCAGTGCTCGCACTCGAACTGGTGGCTGGCGAGATCGATAAAGCTCCAGTTGGATTCAAAACCGCGCCAATGACGGTAAATCCACTGGGCGAGCACATTGGAGGGAATGGAGGGCACCAGGGGAGAGACTCTGTCCAGATAGTCGGCCAGGGTCTCCGTCTTGCGCTCATCCCGGAAGTTGAGGGGCGCAAGCTGTTGCAGCAGTCGGTAATTGAGCATGGGCAGCCTCCCTGAGCCTGGTTTCACCCTACCCCCATTTGTGTCCCATTCCTACCCCGTCGGGGCTGCAAATACAGCAGCTTACCCCCGCTCCTTGTTGGAATTGCGGGGATCTGCTCGTCATTTGTTCGATCGCATCGAAAGTGAGAAAAAAAGCCTTTACCTTTGACCTCCGCTTTGTATACTACGCCTCGTTTGTTGCAGGGGCGTAGTTCCAATTGGTAGAACAGCGGTCTCCAAAACCGATGGTTGCGGGTTCGAGTCCTGCCGCCCCTGCCATTTTCAGAAAGGCCAGCTCATTGAGCTGGCCTTTCGCATTTCTGTCATCTGATGAAATTCCGATTATTCCCTCCGTCGCAGCCACCTGTTTCGGTGTTTATTAAAGAGTGCTTGAGTGTGACGACTCAAGCACTCCTGTTGATGCATTGTGCCATGGCGGGGTGCTAGTGCGGCTGTTCAAGGGCTTTACTCTCCTCGAAGGCGGCCTGCGCCGCCTCCAATCGCCCTTGGTCATTGGCAATATTCCCCAGCTTGTTTAACACAATGGATAGATCCCACAACACTTGCGGACTGTCGCCGAGGCTGGCTCGCAGGCTGCGGCAAAGAGTCAGGCTCTCCTCAAATAGGGCCTGGGCGGCTTCAAGCCGCCCCTGGGCATGGGCAACATCACCAAGTCGTTCGAGTGAGACGGAAAGATCCCGCAGCTTCTGCGGGCTATCGCCGAGGCTGGCTCGCAGGCTGCGGCAAAAGGTCAGGCTCTCCTCAAAGGCTGCTTGGGCGGCTTCAAGCCTCCCCTGGGCGTGGGCAATATCACCCAGCCTGTTTAACGCGACGAAGAGATCTCGCAGCACTTGCGGGGTATCGCCGAGGCTGGCTCGCAGGCTGCGGCGAAGGGTCAGGCTCTCCTCAAAGGCGGCCTGGGCGGCGTCAAGCCGCCCCTGGGCGTGGGCAACATCGCCAAGTCGTTCGAGTGAGATGGATAGATCCCGCAGCACCTGCGGGCTATCGCCGAGACTGGCTCGCAGATTGTGGCGCAGGGCAAGGCTCTCCTCAACGGCGGCTTGGGCGGTTTCAAGTCGACCTTGTATGAGAGCGATATCTCCCAGCTTATTTAACCCCACGGAGAGATCCCGCAGCACCTGCGGGGTATCGCCAAGGCTGGCTCGCAGGCTGCGGCAAAGGGTCAGGCTTTCTTCACAGGCGGTCTGGACGATCTCAAGTCGTCCCTGAGCCCGAGCGATATCAGCGAGGTTATTCAGAGAGACTGAAAGATCTCTTAGCATCTGGGGCTGCTGCCCCCATTTGCTTACAAGAGAGCGAAACGTCGCGTTCGCTTTCTGTTCAAGCTCGAACGCCTCCTCGAATAGATGAATGCGACACAGCATCTTTGCCAGTTGAGATTGGGCTACTGCAAGGTGTCGCATATTTTTTGCAGACGGTTTTTTCTGACATGCGTTTTCGGCGCGCCTGAGCGCCTCACGCCGACTGCTCACCTGTTGGTCGAGGGTGGCCCGATCCTCCGGGAGCGGTGGGATAGGGGGCTCGTGAAAAATATCTGGTTGAGCGAGCATCCGGGGTAATTCGATAAGCTGCTGGCGGATGCTCCAAAGGTCTGGCGCCATGGTCACGATGTGCGGAGCAAAAGAGAGGGGCAGCTGGATAAACAAGGGGCTATTGAGGCGCTTTTCCAGTTCTGAGCGGCGTTTATTGAGAATGGAGAGGATGGTCTTTCGTGCGCGATCCCAGGGTTGCTCTGTTTGGCTTGATTCTGGTGAGGCATTGACTACAGCATCCACCGCCGATAACTCAAGCCACACCGGGGCGCCTTGAGTGCGCGTCTCGTCAAACAGCTCGGCGATTAGGGTGGTTTCGGCCTTTCTTGCATCCGTTGAGCGGAGCCATCTTAGTGGCTTGCAGTGGGATCGCATCAGGTCGTTGACGTGCTCGCGCAGGGTGATAGCGGCGCGACTGTCTTCTACCAGTACAAAGAAAAGGGAGAAGTCCTGATGCCAATCCAGCAGCAGCTTAATTTCAGTCCAAAGTCGTTCGAGATGATTATCAGACATGTTGGTAAATGATCGGGGGAACTTGATACCAGATACTGCCATTTTGATAGTTCAGTACCAATGAATGATCGAACAGACGAATAATGGGTGGCAGATCTTTTTCCAGCGCAGTCATGTGCTGTGCCAAATTACCACTCTCTCTCTTGCAGTGTTCTAGCCATTTCCGGTCTTCGGCGTTTAGCCAATGCAGATGTTTGGTTTCCTCCACTATGGCCTGAGTGATGGCTTCGCTCTGCATATCCGCGAGTGGATAACCTGACTTTATCAGCTCCGCCTTTCTGATACTGAGCCTGATGAGAGAAAACATGCGCCTGAGGTTACCACCAGATAGCCAGGCCAGTTCGCTCATGATTTCTAATGTGATATAGCGCACCCAGTCAGGACGTCGCCTATTAACCACTTCCAATATTTTATCGATGCCGGACTGATTTTTTTCTGGCATCTGACCTTGCTCCGGCTTGTTCATCACCTTGAAGTTAGAGAGTGAGTAGGTCCCAGAATAGAATTGATCGATATTAGGTAACACGGCATGCAGATAGGGTGGTGTAGTGTAGATGACGGTAATGTCAGGGAACGATAAACGATCAGGAAAATTAAAGAAGAGATCCTTCAGTGAGTCATAAAGAACCTGTTCGTGGCCAGATGGGGCTGACAAACGCTCCAGAGAGTCGACGATAAGCACCAATTTATTCTGTCCGGTTTTGGCTTTTACCTGGTCGGCGACTTCCTTGGCAAAGGTATTGGCATCTATAAAAAATTGACTGGAGGCGCGAGCGAACTGGATCAGCTCTTTTTTGAAGGACGGATTATCCCGCAGTGAAAAGGCAGCTTCGATATTGGCCATCTTCAAGGTTGGTTTAAGCTCGACATCACTGGTCAGGGCTCGTTTGGTACGTTCCCAGATGCTTTCTGTGAGGAAGTTTTTTCCAAATTTTATTTCAATCCCATGGGATAGCCCGGCCAAGGCGGTAAAAACCAGTTCGGTTTGGGTGATCTCCGGTTCATTTAAATCGAGGTAATCACCTGCATCACAATAAAATACCGGAATGTTTTCTTGTTCGAGTTCGAGCATCAGTTTCTTTAGCTCGGTGGTTTTACCTGCACCCCTGAGGCCGGAAAATAAATAACAACCCGGAGAGTCTTCCCAATCTATAGCTTGTTTTATTTCGGCAACGATATCGTGGGCTGCATCGGGAGAACGATTTACATAATAGGTTGCCACATCTTTGTCACGCAATGCGGTATCCAAAAATGCATTGTGAAAATCTTTGGGGCTCCATGCTGTCTCGTTCATGATATTTCACCGAAAAAACAAAATAAGTGCTCGAGAATAACATGCGCAAGGCGGCGCTGTCACTGGGCAGTGTCATGGGGGGAAAATGCAGAATATTTAAAATAATTCAATAAAATCAACACGATAAAGTGGTTTTTCGCAGGTTATGTACAGGGCCTTAAGCGGCGAGCCCATTTAAATGTCTTCCAACGTCCTGTTCTGTATCGATTTGCTCTGCTTGATTCGGCAGGCGTTCTTGGCCAAATACTCGGCTGTCTCCATGCCAGTATTTCCATTATTCCTGTCAGGGCACTATGAGCCACGGCTTCCAATAGAGGCAGCCACCACGTCACACTGCGCTTCGACGCTTCCAATATCGATAATGCCCCACTCATCACACTCTGCGCGCCCCGTCTTTTCATCATCAACGACAGCCGCTCGTCCGCGCCCAGTCACCCTCACCAGTGGATGGCGGGGGGCGCCTGAAGGAGGAGAGAGGAGGCGAGGATCTCGTGATTTTCGTGACTCACAGCAGCTCCTGTTGTCAAAAATAATCAAATTGAGGTGATTCACTAAAGTCCAGTGGGACTGCCGCCGATATCACCTACCAATATGGGGGTGTTCCTGGCCTCCTGTCACCACAAGGATTTGTAGTCATGACTCTCTCGTTGCGCGGCAAGCTGCTCGCGGCCAGCCTGGGGGTAGTGCTGCTGATGGCAGCCCTGCTCGGTATTGTCGCCTTCCACACCCTCAAATCCCGCACCCTTGACGCCATCCAGAGCGAGGCGGTCAACTACGGCCACGCCCACTCGATGGCCATCGGCAACTGGCTTGAGGATCGCAAGCACGCGGTCGACGCCCTGGCCGCCGTCATTGCGCGCGACCCCGACACGGCCCTGGTGCCCCACCTGTTGCAAACCCGCACCTCCGGCGGTTTCGGCCTCACCTATTTTGGTTCGGCGCAGGGGGAGATGACCCGCCACGATCCCGCCCTCAACACCGCCAACTATGACCCCAGGGCCCGCCCCTGGTACCAGAACGCCGACAAGGCGGGCAAGCTCATCGTCACGCCGCCCTATGTCAGCGTGACCATGCAGCAGATGGTGGTGACCCTGGCCGAGCCGGTGAGCCATCAGGGCCGGGTGATCGGGGTGGCCGGGGCGGATCTCTCCCTCGACGCCCTCATCGACGAGGTGCTGGCCATGAAGGTACAGGGAGAGGGCTACGCCATGCTGCTCGATCGCACCGGCCTCATCGTCGGCCACCCGAACAAGGAGCTGGCGCTCAAGCAGGTGGCGGAGCTGGATCCCGGTCTCACCGGGGCGGCGCTGGATGCGTGGAGCCGCGACGGCGAGCTGCACGGCGCCAACCTGAACGGGCGCGAGGTGCTGCTCTCGGTGCAAGGCGTGCCCGGCACCGACTGGCTGCTCGCCATGGTGATGTACAAGGAGGTGCTGGAGGCGCCGCTCGCCTCCCTGCTGTGGCAACTGGTGGGGCTGACCCTGGTGCTGCTGCTGGTGTTCGGTGCCCTGCTCATCGCCATGTTCAACTACCTGTTCGCGGATCTGGGGCGGGTCTCCAGGGCGCTCGCCGACATCGCCCACGGGGAGGGGGATCTCACGGTGCAGATCGCCACCCGCAGCCAGGATGAGGTGGGGCAGCTGGCTCAGAACTTCAACCAGTTCGTGGCGCGACTGCACGGCATTGTCAGCCGGTTGCGGGACGTCACCGTCGAGCTGGCGGCCCAGTCCCGCACCCAGGCGGCGGGGGCCGAGGCCCGCAGCCAGCGGGTGCGCCAGCAGCAGGACGAGATCGTCATGGTGGCGACCGCGGTGACCGAGATGGCCTCCGCCACCCAGGAGATCGCCGGCAACGCCGAGTTTGCCGCCAACACCGCCGGTGATGCGGTGCGCCTCGCGGTGGCCGGCCAGTCCCAGGTCGGCCAGAGCCAGCGCAGCATCACGGGGCTGGCGGGGGAGGTCTCCGACGCCAGCCAGACCATCCACGAGCTGGATGGCCACGCCCAGCAGATCAGCGGCATTCTGGCCACCATCAGCGGCATCGCCGAGCAGACCAATCTGCTGGCCCTGAACGCCGCCATCGAGGCGGCCCGGGCCGGGGAGCAGGGGCGCGGCTTTGCCGTGGTGGCGGACGAGGTGCGGGTGCTGTCGCGCCGCACCCACGACTCCACCGCCGAGATCCAGCAGATGATCGAGGCGCTGCAGCAGACCACCCGCAAGGCGGTGGGCGGCATGGAGACCAGTCGCCAGCTGGCGGGCACCAGCGTGGAGGACGCCGAAGCGGCGAATCTCAGCCTGGGCAGGATCAACGAGGCCATCGGCGCCATCAGCGACATGGCGACCCAGATCGCGGCGGCGGCCGAGGAGCAGACCTCGGTGACCGGCGAGATCAGCCGCAACACCGAGAATATCCGCCACGTCTCCCAGGCGCTGGCGGCCCAGGCTGGCGAAGAGGCCGCCCAGGCGGCCCAGCTCAAGTCTCTTACCGAGCGGCTGGAGCAGGAGATCGGGCGCTTCCGGCTCTAGGCTGCGACCCGGATGTGACAAAGGCGACCCCGGGGTCGCCTTTATTCATCCTGTGTATGGATATTATTTCGTCATGCACCCGCTGAATAATGCCGGGTCCTGGCCCTGCAACGGGCGCAGGCAGAGGCTCAGAGAGGCTTGATGTAGCTGTAGAACTCGTTGTCCCGCTGGTAGCCGTGCCCCTCGTAGAGCGCCTGAGCCTGCCGGTTGTCGGTGGCGGTGCTCAGCATCAGGAAGGCGGCGCCCGTCTCCTGGTCGTGGCGATCGGCCCGCGCCAGCAGCACCTGGGCCACCCCCTGCTGGCGAGCCGCTGGCGCCACGAACAGATCGTACAGCAGCCAGACGGGCTTCAGGGCGAGGGAGCAGAACAGGGGATAGAGGTGGGCAAATCCCAGCACTTCTCCCGCCTCGCTCTGGGCCACGAAGAGCACCGACTCCCCGGCGGTGCAGCGCTCCAGCAGGAAGGCTTCGGCGGCCTCGGGCCGGGCAGGCAGCCGGTAGAACGCCCGGTATTCCACGAACAGGGGGGTGACCCGGGGAATGTCACCGGGGGTGGCCTGGAAGATCCTCATGGGGCGTTCCCCGCCGGATCCTGGCTGACCCAGATCAGCCGGTCGGTGGCAAAGCCGAGCCCTCTGGCCCGCTCGACCAGGGCCTCTACCTTCTCTTTGGGGGGATGGGGCGTGCGGGAGAGGATCCAGAGGTACTGGAGGTTGTAACTGCTCACCAGGGAGAGGTCATAGTCCGTCGCCAGCACGTTGTAGCTGCCGTAGAAGGGGCCGAAGAAGCTCACCTTGAGGCGCCCCTCGTCGCTGTCGCCCACGAAGTAGGCGCGCCCCTCGGCCTCGCGCCATTCCCCCTGTGCGTCCTGCCCCCGGTTGATCACCCTGACACCGCCGTCATCCCGCAGGCTGTAGGTGGCGGTGACCCGGTTCAGGCCGCGCTCGAAACCGTGATCGAGGCGGGCGATTTCGTACCAGGTGCCGAGGTAGCGGTCGAGCTGGAAGGGCTTGACCACCTGGTGTCCCGGTGGAATGCCGGTGCAGGCGGTGGCCAGCAGGGTCAGAACGAGCAGGATCAGTGTGCGCATGTCATCCCTCCACGATACGCAGTTGTCCCGAGCGGAAGCGTGCCGCGTGTTCGCTCGGGGTGTTGCCAAAGAAGCGTTTGTATTCGCGGCTGAACTGGGAGCCGCTCTCGTAGCCTACCTTGTCCGCCGCCACCCCGGCCTTGAGGCCGTCGTGCAGCATCATCAGCCGCGCCCGGTGCAGGCGCAGGGTCTTGATGTACTGCAGGGGCGAGGTGGCGGTGGCCGCCTTGAAGTGGTGGTGGAAGGCCGAGACGCTCATGTTCGCCTCCCGGGCCAGCTCCTCCACCGTCAGGTTCTCGGTAAAGCGCTGCTCCATGATACGCAGCACCCGGGCTATCTGGCTCACCTGGCTGTGACGGCTGGCCATGGCCAGCAGGGCGGGGGCCCCCCCTTCGTGCAGGGCGTGGAACAGGATCTCGCGCACGATCTGGGGCCCCAGCACCCGGGCGTGGAGCGGCTTGTCCATCACGTCGATGAGGCGCTCCACCGCGCAGAGCGTGGTCTCGGAGAGGGGCACGGAGACGACGCCGCGACCCGGTTCCGCCGGGGCGGGGGCCGCGTCCCCCATCTCCAGCAGCAGGGCCTGCAGCGCCGCCACGTCGATCTCCACCGAGAGCCCCACCAGGGGGGATTCGGGGGAGGCGAAGCACTCGCACTCGCAGGGCAGCGGCAGGGTCATCATCAGGTAGTGCTCGGGGTCGTAGCGGAAGGTGAAGTCCGAGAGATAGCCCACCTTGTGCCCCTGCAGGATGATGATCATGCGCGGGCGGTAGAGCACCGGGATGCGGTCGTGATGCTCCGTGGTGTAGATGAGGTGCACGCCGGGCACGGGGGCGGCGGTGATCCCCGGGTGGGGTGCCAGGGCGGCGAGTCGGCTGGCGAGGGCGGACTGGTGGGTCGCCGCGATGGGCTGATTTGTACTCATTTATCCAGGCTCAGTAGAAATAGGCAAGAAATCGGCAGAAAGCTCCCTTGATGGTAGGGGGTTATAAGAGAAAAATGCAACCCATACCTTACCGACTACGACCACCCCGGGAGATCCCATGAACAACTTCATCCTGCACACCCCCACCAAGGTGCTGTTCGGCAAGGGCCAGGTGGCCCAGCTGCGCG
The DNA here is from genome assembly GCF_040908005.1 of Aeromonas sp. s1(2024). Lineage (NCBI taxonomy): Bacteria > Pseudomonadati > Pseudomonadota > Gammaproteobacteria > Aeromonadales > Aeromonadaceae > Aeromonas > Aeromonas sp. s1(2024). The sequence continues at coordinate 53,737 of NZ_JBFOCW010000012.1, forward strand.
GCCAGATCCCCAGCGACGCCCGCATCCTCGTCACCTACGGCGGTGGCAGCGTGGTGCGCAGCGGCCTGCTGGACCAGATCCGCAGCGAGCTGGCCGGCCTGACCCTGTTTGAATTTGGCGGCATCGAGCCCAACCCCACCTACGAGACCCTGATGGGTGCCGTCGAACTGGCCCGCGCCGAGAAGGTCGACTTCCTGCTGGCAGTGGGTGGCGGCTCCGTGCTGGACGGCTCCAAGTTCATCGCCGCGGCGGCCCACTACGACCTGGCCAAGGACCCCTGGCACATCCTCGAGACCGTCGGCGGCGAGGTGGCCTCCGCCATTCCCCTGGGCAGCGTGCTGACCCTGCCGGCCACCGGCTCCGAGATGAACATGGGCGCCGTCATCACCCGCAAGAGCACAGGGGACAAGCAGCACTTCTTCTCGCCCTTCGTAATGCCGCGCTTCGCCGTGCTCGACCCCGTGCTCACCTACACCCTGCCCGCCCGTCAGGTGGCCAATGGGGTGGTGGATGCCTTCATCCACACCCTGGAGCAGTACCTCACCTACCCGGTGGATGCCAAGGTGCAGGATCGCTTTGCAGAAGGGCTGCTGCTGACCCTGGCGGAAGAGGGGCCCAAGGCGCTGGTGGAGCCGGAAAACTACGACGTGCGTGCCAACATCATGTGGAGCGCCACCCTGGCGCTGAACGGCCTGATCGGAGCCGGCGTGCCCCAAGACTGGGCCACCCACATGCTGGGCCACGAGATCACCGCCCTGCACGGTCTGGACCACGCCCAGACCCTGGCGGTGGTGCTGCCCGCCCTGCTGCAGGCCAAGCGCGAGCAGAAGCGCGCCAAGCTGCTGCAATACGCCGAGCGGGTCTGGGATCTGCGCAGCGGCAGTGACGAGGAGCGTATCGACGGTGCCATCGCCGCCACCCGCGACTTCTTCGAGCGGATGGGGATCAAGACCCGGCTGCGGGATTACGTGGCCGACGCCCGGATCGACGCCCTGCTGGCCAAGCTCGAAGAGCACGGCATGACCGCCCTGGGTGAGCACGGCGACATCGACCTGGCCCAGAGCCGGCATATTTATGAGGCGGCCTGGTAAGCAGAGCGCGCCTGAAACGGGCCGCAGGCCCGGTTGCACCAGGGGGCCCGAACCCGCCAGCAGGCGGGGACGCGGCCCCCTGATCGTTGCAAAATGGTTACTTTTTCCCTTTTCATCTCATCAGATGAGCCAACGGCAGATTTCGTAAGAACAAAAAACGCTAAGGTAGAGGCCGGGTTAAACATTTTTTTTGACTGGTTGGATCACTTTTTTTAGCGCTTTTTGCTGGTATAAGCCCCTAATTTGGTTTGTTTTTTTTAATCACGGTCCGGGATGGGCTGAATTCTGTACCCGCCCGCCCGGGGCCGTGGTTGTAATAAAACTCCAAAATTTGATACTAATCACCCTCGCGCCTGAAAAGCGGGGGCCTGACCGTGACAGGAGGTCGAGGTGAAGCCTGCTGATTTTCATAACAAAGGGCCCGTGACCTGCACTTTGATCATGCCTTGTCCCCTCAGACATGAGAGACTTGGCGATGATTGTTTATTAACCATCAGGGAATAGTCATGCAGATTGGAATACCGAGAGAGAGTCTCGCCGGTGAGACCCGGGTCGCAGCGACCCCGGCCACTGTCGAGCAGCTGAAAAAGCTCGGCTTCGAGGTTGCCATCGAGGCCGGTGCCGGCCTGCGAGCCAGCTTCGATGATGCCGCCTTCGAGGCTGCCGGTGCCAGCGTGGTACCGAACGTCTGGCAAGCCGACCTTGTCTTCAAGGTCAACGCGCCGACCGAGGCCGAAATCGCACAAATTAAGGATGGTGCCACCCTGGTGAGCTTCATCTGGCCCGCCCAGAACCCCGAGCTGGTCAAGAAGCTTTCCGAGCGCAACATCAATGTGATGGCGATGGACATGGTGCCGCGGATCTCCCGTGCCCAGTCCCTCGACGCCCTCTCTTCCATGGCCAACATCGGTGGCTATCGCGCCGTCGTGGAAGCCGCGCACCAGTTCGGTCGCTTCTTCACCGGCCAGATCACCGCCGCCGGTAAAGTACCGCCCGCCAAGGTGCTGGTCATCGGTGCCGGTGTGGCCGGTCTGGCCGCCATCGGGACCGCCGGTTCCCTCGGTGCCATCGTGCGTGCCTTCGATACCCGTCTGGAAGTGGCCGAGCAGATCGAGTCCATGGGTGGGGAATTCCTCAAGCTGGACTTCGGCGGCGAAGATGGCGCTTCCAGCGACGGTTACGCCAAGGTGATGAGCGAAGAGTTCATCAAGGCCGAGATGGCGCTGTTCGCCCAGCAGGCCAAGGAAGTGGACATCATCATCACTACCGCCCTGATCCCGGGCAAGCCGGCACCCAAGCTCATCACCAAGGAAATGGTGGACAGCATGAAGCCGGGCTCCGTCATCGTGGACATGGCGGCCCAGGCCGGCGGCAACTGCGAATACACGGTACCGGGTGAACTGCATGTCACCGACAACGGCGTCAAGGTGATCGGTTACACCGATCTGCCGGGCCGCCTGCCTGCCCAATCCTCCCAGCTCTACGGCACCAACCTGGTGAACCTGATGAAGCTGATGTGCAAGGAGAAGGACGGCAACGTCGCCATCGACTTCGAAGACGTGGTGCAGCGCAACATGACGGTGGTCCAGGCCGGTGAAGTGACCTTCCCGCCCCCCGCCATCTCCGTCTCTGCCGCCCCGCAGAAACCGGCTGCCGCCAAACCGGCCGCCAAGAAGGAAGAGGCCAAGCCCTCCAACAAGAAGTTCGTGTTCGGTGCCCTCGGCATCGCCGCCTTCGGTTGGGTGGCCGCCGTGGCGCCTGCCGCCTTCCTCTCCCACTTCACCGTCTTCATCCTGGCCTGCGTGGTCGGTTACTACGTGGTGTGGAACGTCTCTCACGCCCTGCACACACCGCTGATGTCGGTCACCAATGCCATCTCCGGCATCATCGTGGTCGGTGCGCTGTTGCAGATTGGACAAGGGTCGACCCTGGTCACCGTGCTGGCCTTTGTCGCCGTGCTGATTGCCAGTATCAACATCTTCGGTGGCTTCACCGTCACTCAGCGCATGCTGAAGATGTTCCGTAAGGATTAAGGGGGTTTAACGTGTCTCAAGGACTGGTAACAGCATCCTATATCGTTGCCGCCGTGCTCTTCATCCTCAGTCTCGCGGGACTGTCGAAGCAAGAAACGGCCAAGCATGGCAACCTGTTCGGTATCGCGGGGATGGCCATCGCCCTGCTCGCCACCGTCTTCAACCCGGAAACCAGTGGCGTCCACTGGATCATCCTGGCCATGGCCATCGGTGGCGCCATCGGCGTGCGTCTGGCCCTCAAGGTCGAGATGACCGAGATGCCCGAGCTGGTGGCCGTGCTGCACAGCTTCGTGGGCATGGCAGCGGTGCTGGTGGGCTTCAACAGCTTCATCGATCTGCACCCCTCCGCCCCCGCTGAAGTGGTGGTCTCCGTCGGTTCCAACCTGGATGCGACCCTGGCAGCCGCCCGGGCGGCGTTCGAGCAGGCGGCAAGCGTCGCCCAGGTCGAGCACCTCTCCGGCGCCATGCTGAACATCCACCTGGTGGAAGTGTTCCTGGGCGTCTTCATCGGTGCCGTGACCTTCACCGGTTCCGTGGTGGCGTTCGGCAAGCTGCGTGGCCTCATCTCTTCCAAGCCGCTGATGCTGCCGCACCGCCACAAGCTGAACCTGCTGGCCGTGGTGGTCTCCATCGCGCTGATGATCCACTTCGTCAACGCCGGTGGCTCCACCTTCGCCCTGCTGGTGATGACCCTGATCGCCTTCGCCTTCGGCTGGCACCTGGTCGCCTCCATCGGTGGTGCGGACATGCCGGTGGTGGTCTCCATGCTGAACTCCTACTCCGGTTGGGCGGCGGCGGCGGCGGGCTTCATGCTCTCCAATGACCTGCTGATCGTCACCGGTGCCCTGGTGGGTTCCTCCGGTGCCATCCTCTCCTACATCATGTGCAAGGCGATGAACCGCTCCTTCATCTCCGTGATCGCCGGTGGCTTCGGCTCCGACGGCGTGGCCTCCACCGCCGAGCAGGAGCTGGGCGAATACCGCGAGACCAACGCCGAAGACGTGGCCGACATGCTGAAGAACGCCAGCTCCGTCATCATCACCCCGGGCTACGGCATGGCGGTGGCGCAGGCCCAGTACCCGGTGGCCGAGATCACCCAGAAGCTGCGTGATCGCGGCGTCAAGGTGCGCTTCGGCATCCACCCGGTGGCCGGTCGTCTGCCTGGTCACATGAACGTGCTGCTGGCGGAAGCGAAAGTCCCCTATGACATCGTGCTGGAAATGGACGAGATCAACGATGACTTCGCCGACACCGACGTGGTGCTGGTGATCGGTGCCAACGACACCGTCAACCCGGCCGCCATGGAAGATCCGGGCAGCCCCATCGCCGGCATGCCGGTGCTGGAAGTGTGGAAGGCGCAGAACGTCATCGGCTTCAAGCGCTCCATGAACACTGGCTACGCCGGTGTCCAGAACCCGCTGTTCTTCAAGGAGAACACCCAGATGCTGTTTGGCGATGCCAAGGCCAGCGTCGAGGCCATCCTGAAGGCGCTGTAAGCGTTGACCGGATGAGACAAAAAGGGGGCTTCGGCCCCCTTTTTTTATGACCAGAGTGGATGACCGTGGCAGGGAACAGACAGGCTGTGGTGCCTGCCTGCCTGCCTGTCCGGACTGACTGACGAGCCCTGGCTCAATTAAAGTTGAGCAAAAGCACCAAAAAACCACCTTAAAGGCCTCTCATGGGGCCTTTTTGTCATTTCAGTCGTGATTTTGCTCACATTTTGTGGTGTTGTCTCACCAGTCGGGCATAATGCCCGCGCAAAAAGCGGATTTGCTCAATTTTATTTGAGTCCGCTGTGAATATCCTTACCCAACGTTGACCGGATGACCCCATGACCGAGGTAGCTCCCTTGCGCGACGCCAGCACACTGACCGATGAAGAGCGCCATCTGATCGCCAGCTTCGAGCCTGCGGTGGCGGCGCTGTCCGCCCTGTTTGGCCCGGGCTGCGAGGTGGTGCTGCACGCCTTTGACAGTCTGCACGCCTCCGTCATCAAGATTGCCAACGGCCACATCACCGGCCGCCAGGAGGGAGCGCCGGTCACCGATTTTGCGCTCGACAAGTTGCACAGTGCTGCCGGCAGCCAGTGGAGCAGCTATTTTTCCCGCACCCGGGAGGGCTCCCTGCTGAAGTCCTCGTCCATCACCATCAGCAACCGCGAGGGCAAACCCATCGGCATGCTGTGCGTGAATTTCAGCCTGGACACGCCCCTTGGCAGCCTGCTCGACACCTTTGCCCCGCCCGCAGTGCCCCCTGCCCACGGCACCGAGACCTTCGCCAGCTCGGTGGATGATCTGGTGGCGCAGGTGATCGCCAAGGTGGACAGGGATCCCGGGCTGGGCAGCAACGTGCGCAACAAGGCGATCGTGCACCGGCTCTACGACATGGGGATCTTCGAGATCAAGGATGCCGCCCAACTGGTGGCCGAACTGCTCGGCATCTCCCGCCATACCGTTTACCTGCATATCCGCAATCACAAGGCGGAACTGGCCGAACAACAATGACGAGCCCGCACGTGGGCGTCATGAACATGAGACATATCGCAATGAACGCACAATGGACCGACTTTATTACCCTGCTCAAGCGTGAAGTGGTGCCGGCCCTCGGCTGCACCGAGCCCATGTCGGTCGCCCTGGCGGCGGCCAACTGCCGCAAGCTGCTGGGGCAGGTACCGACTCGCACCCGCGTCTGGGTCAGCGGCAATCTGTTCAAGAACGGCATGGGGGTCGGCGTGCCCGGCACCGGCATGATCGGCCTGCCGGTGGCCGCCGCAGTGGGCATCACCGGTGGCAACCCGGGTGCCGGGCTGGAGGTGCTCAAGAGCCTCACACCGGATCAGGTCGAGGCGGCCAAGGGGCTGCTGCCCACCATAGAGGTGGATGTGAAGGATGTGCCCGACGTGCTCTACGCCGAGGTGCTGGCCGAAGTGGAGGGGCACAGCGCCCGGGTGGTGATCTGTACCGACCACACCCGCATCGTGCTGATGGAGAAGGATGGCGAGGTGCTGATGGTGCAGGACAGCGCCCCCGGGGTGCAGATCCAGCCAGCCAAGGCCGACAAGCCCGCCATGACCCTGAAGGAGATCGTGGCCTTCGCCCTGGAGGTGCCGCTGGCCGAGATCGACTTCATCCGCGAGGCGGCCACCATGAACCAGGCGCTGGCGGACGAAGGGCTGCAGGGCTATGGCCTGCGCATCGGCAAGATCCTCACCGACCAGGTGGAACGCAAGCTGCTTTCCGACGATCTGATGACCCTGGCCATGCGCCTGTCGTCTGCCGCCTCCGATGCGCGGATGGATGGCGCCATGCTGCCCGCCATGTCCAACTCCGGTTCCGGCAACCAGGGCATTGCCGCCACCATGCCGGTGGTCGCCGCCGCCCGCTTCCTCAAGGCCGATGACGAGCAGCTGGCCCGTGCCCTGGTGATGAGCCACCTGGTGGCCATCTACATCAAGGCCTACCAGAACAAGCTCTCCGCCCTGTGTGCCGCCAGTACCGCCGCCATGGGATCGGGGGCCGCCATCACCTGGCTGCTGGGGGGCCAGTTCGAGCAGATCAGCCACTGCATCAACAACATGATTGGGGATGTTTCCGGCATCATCTGCGACGGCGCCGGCAGCGCCTGCTCTATGAAGGTCTCCACCTCCACCTCGGCGGCGGTGAAATCCTCGCTGATGGCCATCAACAACCTGCGTGTGCCCCAGAGCGAAGGCATCGTCTCGGACGACGTGGACCAGACCATCGCCAACCTGGGCCGCCTCTCCAGGGAGGGGATGCTGGATACCGACATCGAGATCATCAACATCATGCGGGCCAAGCAGCAGGGTAAGCACCAGTGACCCCGGAGTGCCGCCGTCGGCCATAAAAAAACCGAAGCCAGTGGCTCCGGTTTTTCATTGTCCGTTCGCTACTCAGCCGCGACCGAGACGGTTGTCCGGGTAGTTTTTGGCCAGCACTTCTCGGGCATGCTGGGCCAGGGTCGGCATCTTCAGGGTGTCATAGGCGTTGACCATGATCTCCAGCGCCTTCTCGGTTTCCATCGTGTCGGGATAGGTCTCGACGATCAGCTTGGCGCGGTTGGCGGCGGCGATCAGGGCGTCACGCTTGACGTAGTACTCGGCTACCCCCAGGTCATAGCGGGCAAGACGGTTCTTCAGGCCGATCATGCGGGCACGGGCATCGGCTGCATAGCTGCTGTTGGGGTAGTTCTGCAGCAGGGTCTTGAAGTCCTGGAAGGCCTGACGGGCGTAGGAGGGGTCCTTGTCATCCCGATTGATGCCGAGGAAATCCTGGAAGAAGTTGTAATCCGCCGCCATGTTGGTCAGGCCGCGCATATAGAAGACGTAATCGATGTTCTTGTGCGCCGGGTTCAGGCGGATAAAACGGTCGATGTTGGCGATCGCCTGGGCGGTATCATCCTGCTTGTAGTAGGCATAGATGAGATCGAGCTGAACCTGGTTGGAGTAGGCACCGAACGGGTAACGAGAGTCCAGCGCTTCCAGCAGTTCAATGGCATTGAGGTAGTTGCCGGTATCCAGTTTGATGCGGGCTTTATGGTACAGAACTTCCGGCGGTTCGTCGGGAACCTTGGGTTTGGTGCTGGAACAGCCAGTGATCAGGGTAGCGACCAAGGCGAGCGACATCAGCAGGTGAGACTTCTTTCCCATCAACAACATCCGGTCCATTTCCACGAAATTGGCAAAGTATCCGTTATGCTTGGCTAAAAGAAAAGCTAGAATACCCGGATTATTTCGAATTGATACCCCCGCTCAAGAGACCATACATGAGCCAGCATATTGAACTGACAGGCGAATTTCAGGATCACCAATTCGGGCAACGACTCGACCAGGCCCTGGCCGAATTGTTTCCCGACTACTCCCGGACCCGCATCAAGGAGTGGATTTTACAGGACAGAGTGACCCTGGACGGTCAGGTTGCCAATACCCCGCGCGAGAAAGTGGTGGCCGGGCAGCAGGTACATGTGAATGTGGAACTGGCAGACGACACCCGCTGGGATGCCCAGAACATCGAGCTGAACATCGTCTATGAAGATGAACACATCCTGGTGATCGACAAGCCGGCCGGCCTGGTGGTTCACCCGGGCGCCGGTACGCCGGACGGCACCGTGCTCAATGCCCTGCTGCACCGCTACCCCGGCATCGCCGAGGTCCCCCGCGCCGGTATCGTGCACCGTCTGGACAAAGACACCACGGGGTTGATGGTGGTGGCCAAAACCATTCCCGCCCAGACCCACCTGGTGGAAGCGCTGCAGGCGCGCCAGATCACCCGTGAGTACGAGGCGATTGCCATCGGTCACATGACCGCCGGCGGCACCGTCGATGCCCCCATCGGTCGTCACCCGACCCAGCGTACCCACATGGCCGTGGTGCCCAACGGGCGCGAGTCCGTCACCCACTACCGGGTGCACGAGAAGTTCCGTGGTCACACCCGTCTGCGGTTGCGGCTGGAGACCGGCCGTACGCACCAGATCCGTGTCCACATGGCCCACATCAAGCATCCGCTGGTGGGGGATCCCGCCTACGGCGGTCGTCTGCGTCTGCTGCGCAACGCCACCCCCGAACTGACGGAGGCCCTGCGCGGTTTCCACCGTCAGGCGCTGCACGCCACCATGCTGAAGCTGGCGCACCCCATCACGGGTGAAGTGATGGAGTGGCACTCCCCCACGCCGCAGGACATGGTGGCGCTGATGGAAGTGCTGCGGGCGGATACCCTGGCCAATCCGGACGATCTGGTCTGGAACTGATCCCGGAGGCGGCCTTGCGACGATTCCTGCCGTAACCTGCCCTCCATGATCTGATGCGGGGCCCCTTGACTGGTTGCAGCCAAGGGGCCCCGTTTTCATATGAACGAAAGGAGCCACAGATGAACTGGATCGCACCCGACTGGCCCGCACCGGGCAATGTCAGGGCTCTCTCGACCACCCGGGACGGCGGCATCAGCGAAGGGGTCTTTGCTGGTCTGAACCTCGGGGCCCATGTGGGCGATGCACCGGCCAGGGTCGAGGCCAACCGCGCCCGACTGCAGCAGGTGGCGGGGATCCCCGGCACTCTCAACTGGCTCAACCAGGTACATGGCATCGCCGTCCATCCGGTGAGCGACCGTTATGAGCGCGTACCGGATGCCGATGCCGCCTGTGCGCATGAGGCGGGGCATGCTTGCATCGTGATGACTGCCGACTGCCTGCCGGTGCTGTTCTGCGATCGGGCAGGCACCGTAGTGGCGGCGGCCCATGCCGGCTGGCGCGGACTGCAGGGGGGCGTATTGGAGGCAAGCATCGCCGCCATGGGCTGCGAGCCTGGCGAGATCCTGGCCTGGCTGGGCCCGGCCATCGGTCCCGCCGCGTTCGAAGTGGGTGGCGAGGTGCGCGATGCCTTCATGGCGGAGCAGGCGGAAGCGGCGACTGCATTCGTGCCATCCCTCAACGAAGGGAAATGGCTGGCGGATATCTATCAGCTGGCCCGACTGCGCCTCGCCCGCGCCGGCGTCACCGCCATCTATGGCGGCGAATACTGCACCTTCAGCGACAGCGAGCGCTTCTACTCCTATCGCCGCGACGGGCAGACGGGTCGCATGGCCTCCCTTGTATGGCTGGAAAAATAGCCGAAGAGGCGCTCGCGAGTGGCCGCAAGCGCCTCTTCACTCCCTGGTGATGGCCCTCCGGTGGCCATGTCTTGCTGCCGAGCAGGCTCAGGGTACAGGCTGCCATTGCGAGGTCGTTTTCCCTCGGTCACCGCTGTTGAGGAAAAAATAAACAGCCACCCCTTGAAATTGCCCTTCAAGACCACATCTTCCTTGTCAGAAAGCGATGTTGTTGCCGCGCATGCGGCGTCTGTCTTGAAGGGGGAGTGCAATGCGCCTCGATCGCCTGACCAGCAAATTCCAGATTGCCATTTCCGATGCCCAGTCTCTTGCACTGGGTCGTGACCACCAATTCATCGAACCCGTCCATCTGATGAGCGCCTTGCTCAATCAGGACGGCGGATCCATTCGTCCGCTGCTCACCCTGACCGGGCTCGACATCAATACCCTGCGCTCGCGCCTCGGCGAGGAGCTGGATCGCCTGCCCCGCGTCAGCGGGGTGGAAGGGGACGTACAGCTCTCCAACGGCCTCGGGCGACTGCTCAACGTCTGCGACAAGCTGGCCCAGCAGCGCAAGGATCAGTTCATCTCGTCCGAGCTGTTCGTGCTGGCGGCCCTGGACGAGAAGGGGACGCTGGGCGAGCTGCTGCGTGCCCAGGGGCTGACCAAGGAAAAACTCGAGGCAGCCATCGACAAGGTCCGTGGCGGCAAGAAGGTGGAGGATGCCAACGCCGAGGAGAATCGCCAGGCGCTGGAGAAGTACACCATCGATCTCACCGAGCGGGCCGAACTCGGCAAGCTCGACCCGGTGATCGGCCGGGATGACGAAATTCGCCGCACCATCCAGGTGCTGCAACGCCGCACCAAGAACAACCCGGTCCTGATCGGTGCCCCCGGCGTCGGCAAGACCGCCATCGTCGAGGGTCTGGCCCAGCGCATCATCAATGGCGAAGTGCCGGAAGGGCTCAAGAACAAGCGGGTGCTGTCGCTCGACATGGGGGCCCTGGTGGCCGGAGCCAAGTATCGCGGCGAGTTCGAGGAGCGGCTCAAGGCGGTTCTGAACGATCTGGCCAAGGAGGAGGGCAACGTCATCCTCTTCGTGGACGAGCTGCACACCATGGTCGGCGCCGGCAAGGGCGAGGGTGCCATGGATGCGGGCAACATGCTCAAGCCCGCCCTGGCCCGCGGCGAGCTGCACTGCGTCGGGGCCACCACCCTCGATGAGTACAGGCAGTACGTGGAGAAGGATGCCGCCCTGGAGCGCCGTTTCCAGAAGGTGCTGGTGGAGGAGCCCTCGGTGGAGGACACCATCGCCATCCTGCGTGGCCTGAAGGAGCGCTACGAGCTGCACCACCATGTGCAGATCACCGACCCCGCCATCGTCGCGGCGGCCCAGCTATCCCACCGCTACATCGCGGATCGCCAGCTGCCTGACAAGGCCATCGACCTCATCGACGAGGCGGCGGCCAGCATCCGGCTCCAGATCGACTCCAAGCCGGAATCCCTGGACCGGCTCGAGCGGCGCATCATCCAGCTCAAGCTGGAGCAGCAGGCGCTGATGAAGGAGGACGATGACGCCAGCCGCAAGCGCCTCGATCTGCTCAATCAGGAACTGACGGAAAAAGAGCGGGAATACAACGAGCTGGAAGAGGTGTGGAAGGCCGAGAAGGCTGCCCTCGCCGGGACCCAGCACATCAAGGCGGCACTGGAGCAGGCCCGTCAGGATCTCGAGGTGGCGCGCCGCGCAGGGGACTTGGGCCGCATGTCCGAGCTGCAGTACGGCCGCATCCCGGAGCTGGAGAAACAGCTGGATCTCGCCACCCAGGCCGAGATGCAGGAGACCAGCCTGCTGCGCAACCGGGTCACCGACGTGGAGATCGCCGACGTCCTGGCCCGCTGGACCGGCATTCCGGTGGCCCGCATGCTGGAAGGGGAACGGGAGAAGTTGCTGCGGATGGAGGATCAGCTGCACAGCCGGGTGATCGGCCAGGAAGAGGCGGTGGACGCCGTCTCCAACGCCATTCGCCGCTCTCGTGCCGGGCTGTCCGACCCGAACCGCCCCATCGGCTCCTTCCTCTTCCTCGGCCCCACCGGGGTGGGCAAGACCGAGCTGTGCAAGGCGCTGGCGGAGTTCCTGTTCGATACCCAGGACGCCATGGTGCGGATCGACATGTCCGAGTTCATGGAGAAACACAGCGTGGCCCGTCTGGTGGGGGCGCCTCCGGGATACGTGGGTTACGAGGAAGGGGGGTATCTCACCGAGGCGGTGCGCCGTCGCCCCTACTCGGTGATCCTACTGGACGAGGTGGAGAAGGCCCACCCGGACGTGTTCAACATCCTGTTGCAGGTGCTGGACGATGGCCGCCTGACCGACGGTCAGGGGCGTACCGTGGACTTCCGCAACACCGTGGTGATCATGACCTCCAACCTCGGGTCTGATCTCATCCAGGAGCACCACTCCGAGAAGGATTACGACGAGATGAAGGCCATGCTGATGGAGGTGCTGACCCGCAGCTTCCGGCCGGAGTTCATCAACCGGATCGACGAGACCGTGGTGTTCCACCCGCTCGGTGAGGAGCACATCAAGTCCATCGCCCGCATCCAGCTCAAGAGCCTGATGAGCCGTCTGGAGTCCCAGGGCTTCGAGGTGGAGGTGAGCGAGGAGCTGCTGACCAAGCTGGTCCACGCCGGGTTCGATCCCGTCTACGGGGCGCGCCCCCTCAAGCGGGCGATCCAGCAGAAGGTGGAGAACCCGCTGGCCCAGGCCCTGCTCAGCGGTCGGGTCATCCCGGGCAAGACACTGCGGCTGGGGGCCGACAGCAACGGCCTCACCATGACCCAGTAATGGGATTGTCGATGAAAAACGCAGGCCTCGTGCCTGCGTTTTGTTTTCAGGGTGATTGAGATGCTGACGTTTTCCGTTTTGGTGGATGATGATGTTCATCTACCCGGCTGCTTGCCTGAAAAGGGACTGTCGTTACTGTTGGAGTGCGATGGACTCAAGGTGCTGTTCGACAGCGGCCGTGGCCGGGCGCTGTGCCACAACGCCGTCGTGATGGGGATCGATCTCGCCTCTCTCACCCATGTGGTGCTCTCTCACGGTCATTACGACCATGTAGGAGGCATCGGCTCCCTGCCCGTCTATTCCGATCCCATTCCATTGATCGCTTGTCCGGATGTGTTCAATGAGCGGGGCTACTTCCTGCCGTTGCTGCCCCGACGCTACAACCTCTACCGCCTCTCGGGCGACCTGGATCCGCGACAACTGGCGACGAGAGGGCTGCTCCCTCACTGTTCAGCTGAGCCGGTCTGGCTGTCCGAGCGGCTGGTGTTCCTGGGATCCATACTGCGACGGGAGCAGGCCAAACCCTCCTTGCTTGGTTACATGGTGCGGGGCGGGCGAGTGGAGAAAGACCTTATCAGCGATGATTCGGCGCTGGTCTACAAGAGCGAGCAGGGTCTGATAGTCTTCATCGGCTGTGGTCACGCCGGGGCCGAGAACATCATCGCGCGGGCCAAGGAGGTGTGTGGCGATGAGCGGATCCACGCCGTCATCGGCGGCCTGCATCTGAAGTTTTCCGGCCCGCAGCGGGCGGTGGCGCTCGGCACTTATCTGCAGGAGGAGGCGGTAGAGAAGCTGTTTGCCTGCCACTGCACCGGCAGCAGAAAGGCGGGGTTGCCGCGCCAGCACCAGATCGGGGCGGGTTTTGAGCACAGTTTTTCGGCGTAAAAAAAACGGCAATCCGAAGATTGCCGGGAGGAATGTATTCGATGCGATCTGACGTGGGTTGAGCGGATCGCAGGGGCAAGCCCCAGGGTCGGCAGGCACAGTCAGCGACCATGCCCGCCTTACAGTCAGTCGGGATACGCTCTCCACCCCGGCTGACCAGCTTCGCTATCGCGTCTGTCCCGCGCCGTGTTGCCGCGATAGGAGGACAGATGCAATCAAATCAATTCGTTACAGCATGCCTGGGATGGCAGCCTTCATTTCAGATGGCCAGACGCCGACCTGGACCTGACCGATGTGCTCTTTTTGCAGCAGCAGCATGGCCAGACGGGATTGGCCGATGCCGCCGCCGATGGTTTGCGGCATGCGTGCTGCCAGCAGATCCTGATGCCAGTCATATTGCAGGCGATCCTCGTCCCCGGTGATGGCGAGCTGGCGGCGCAGCGCCTCTGCGTCCACCCGGATCCCCATGGAGGAGATCTCGAAGCTGTCTTCCAGCACCGGGTTCCACACCAGGATGTCACCGTTCAGACCCGCCAGCCCCAGCTCGCTCTCGCTGCTCCAGTCGTCGTAGTCCGGGGCTCGCACGTCGTGGCGTTCGCCGTGGGAGAGGGCGCCACCGATACCGATGAGGAAGACCGCTCCCAGCTCTTTGGCGATGGCGCGCTCGCGTCCCTTGGCATCGAGGTCCGGGTAGCGGGTCAGCAGCTCTTCACTGTGCAGGAACTGGATATCCGCCGGCAGGAAGGGGGTCAGGTCGTGCTCGGCACAGACCGCGCGCTCGGTGGCCTTGATGGCGGCCCAGATGCTGCGCACCGTCTCCTGCAGATAGGCCAGATCCCGGCGCTCGCCCGGCATCACCTTCTCCCAGTCCCACTGGTCGACGTAGACGGAGTGAATGGGGCTGAGACGATCCTCGTCCGGACGCAGTGCCTTCATGTGGGTGTAGATGCCTTCACCCGGGCCGAAACCGAAGCGACCCAGGGTCTGGCGCTTCCACTTGGCCAGGGAGTGGACCACCTCATAGCTGTGCTCCGGCAGGGTTTTCACCTTGACCTGCACTGCATGCTCGCAGCCGGAGAGGTTGTCCTGGGTGCCGTCACCGACCCGGCTCAGAATGGGGGCTTGTACCTCCATCAGGCCGAGTTGCAGTGCGAGTTGGCGGGAGAACATCTCTTTGACGAAGCTGATCTGCTGTTGGCTGCGGATGTAGTGCTGTTTCATGCTGAATTACCTGTCGTGAATCCGTTGAATGCGGTGATTCTTCAACAGAATGCCAACTAAATTCAATATTCGATAATTGAAATAGGCTTTGTGTGTTTTTTTCTTCAAAATAAGCCATCAATTAATGATGAATCATTAAAAGGAGCGCAAAAAAGTGTCAGAAAATTATCGGATCGATAATCTCGATCAGGCCATCCTCACCGCCCTGATGGAGAATGCGCGCCTGCCTTACGCCGAGCTGGCCAAACAACTGCTGGTGAGCCCGGGCACCATCCACGTGCGGGTAGAGAAGATGAAGCAGGCGGGCATCATCGAGGGAACGCGGGTGCAGGTGAACCCCAAGAAGCTGGGCTACGACGTCTGCTGCTTCATCGGGATCAACCTGAAGAGCGCCAAGGATTACCCGTCGGCCCTGGCCAAACTGCAGGCGCTGGACGAGGTGGTGGAGGCCTACTACACCACGGGCCACTACAGCATCTTCATGAAGGTGATGACCCGCTCCATCGACGAGTTGCAGACGGTACTGATCCACAAGATCCAGACCATCGACGAGATCCAGTCCACCGAGACGCTGATTTCGCTGCAAAACCCGATCCTGCGGGATGTGAAACCTTAAGGACTGAGGGACGCGGGAGACCCATTTCACAGGCGAAACCCTGATCTCACTGCATAGCCGATCTTGCGAGGCGTGCAGCCCTGACAGTCGGGATCAGGGTTCGATATAGGGGATGCCGTATTTGTCGTAGAGGGCTTTGAGCCGGCCGTCCCGCTTCATGTGCAGCAGTTCGGCATCATAGGCGGCCATCAGGGCCGGGGTGTCGGCATCGGCCCGGGAACGGGTCCAGACATTGAAGTAGGGGCTGGTCTTGAGGGGTTTTGGCAGGTAGTCGAGCTTGCCTTCCAGTCCCTCCTCTCTTATCTGGGTGAAGGCGGTGACCAGGGACATGGGCACCACGTCGATGCGACCGGCGATGAGTTTGCGCAGTTGCAGCTGGTTGATGGGGATCTCCTGGAAGTGATAGCTCGGGTCTGTCATGGCTGCCGCGAGCTCGGGGGTATAGGAGAAATCCCGGTTGACACCGATGCGCCAGGGTTTGAGATCCGTCAGATGGTCATAATGGATCCGGCCTGCGGACTCCTTGCGTATGAAGAAGTGCCAGCTATGGAGCATATGGGCCTGTTTGGGGTAGAGCAGATAGGCCTCCCGCTCCGGTTTGTAGGAGTGGGTCAGCAGCAGGTCATAGAAGCCGCTTTCGGCATTGCGGGTGAGCCTGGCCCCCGAATCGATGAGCTCAATCCTGATGGGGGTATGGAGCGTGCCGAAGATGGCGGTGACGAGATCCACATCCAGCCCGCGAGGGTGTCCCTGTGCATCCAGCCACTTGAGAGGGGGCTCCAGGATGCCACCAATGACCAGCTCCCTGGCTGACAGCCAGCAGGGCAGCAGCAAGCAGAATACGAGCAAGCGTCGCACGTTACATCTCCTGAGCACTCGGGACGGGGTCGCATCCGGCAGGGACTGTGACCGGCACCTATCTAACTAGAGACGACCACGGATGGCAAACCCTGAAATGGGGAGGGGACAAACGAACGGTGGCGGTGGGAGGGGGGCGGGCTGCATCGACAGGCCGCCCCGTGGCAGAGTCGGGCGGGGTGGACCAGCCACTCGCCGGCTGTGGGCGGGAGGGTGGTCGGCATGAAACGTGTGCGAGGTTGCCTGCCTCAGGTTGCCTGACACTGTTTCATCTGGGTGTTGAGGGCCTGCATCACCTGACGACGGCTGATGATGCCCGTCACCTTGCCTCCCTCCATTACCGGATAGACCTTGGGTCTGGCCCCGGCCATCTGACGGGCGAGATCCACGATGTTGTCATCAGGAGAGACGAACAGCGGGGTCCGGCTCATCAGATCTTCGACCAGAGTACGGGTGTCGCAGTGATAGCTGCCCGTGAGCAGGGCGGGAATGCAATCCTGCTCGGAGAGAAATCCGACGAGGTGCTGATGGTCATCCAGTACCGGCAGGCCCCCCAAGTTTGCCCGATGGAGTCTGTCCAGCGCCTCGGTCAGACCGAGGCCGGGGTGCAGTGAGTGGGTCAATGGCTGCATATGATCGCGAATTTGTAGCATGATGGTGGCTCCATGGAGGTCGATGGGGCCACTATGCCCGGTGGCCGTGACAGGGGGCCAATGGGTTTTGCCTCGGACATCGATAGGTCATGGCCGATGAATGGGCCCTCCGTGCGATCCTGCATGGATCGGGGAGGGCGACAACCACAAGGAGAGTGTATGCGTGCATTGGTAACGGGCTGTGGCCGTCGCCTGGGATTCTATCTGTGCGAGCAGCTGGTGGCCGCTGGCTGGCAGGTGACGGGCAGCTATCGCAGCGAACGGCCCGAGCTGGATCGTCTGCGAGACGTGGGCGTCGAGCTGGTACAGGCGGACTTCACCCGGGAAGAGGAGGTGGGCGCCGTGGTGACGGCGCTGGCGGCCCATGAGGATCTTGCCCTGATCATCCACAATGCCTCCGCCTTCGAGCCCCAGGCGGCGGATCCTGCGGTGCAGCTGGCCCAGTTTGATCAGTTCTACCGGGTACACATGGCGGCTCCCTTCCAGCTCAACCGGGCGCTGGCCCCTGCCCTTGCCCGCCAGCCCAACGGGGGCATCATCCACATCACCGATATCTACATCCATGCTCCGGCGCCCCAGTTTGCCGCCTACGTGGCCACCAAGGCGGGAGCCCATTCCCTGGCCATGAGCTTTGCCCGCGAACTGGCGCCTGCCGTGCGGGTCAACACCATAGAGCCTGGCCCCATCCTGTTTCTCGACGAGCACGGGGATGACTGGCGCCAGCAGGTGCTGGCGAAGACGCCGCTGGCGCGGGAAGGGGGTCTGGAGCCCATCTGGCAGGCGGTACAGATGCTGATGAAGAACGACTACATGACCGGGGCCAGCATCCGGGTGGACGGGGGGCGCGCCCTCGCCGTCATCTAGGGCAAGGCGGGCCGCCATGACATGAGGCGCCTTTGGGCGCCTCATGTGTGTGAACGACTCAAGGGTGCCGGATGGCGGCGTGCCGGGAAGGGGGGCCGGGGTGGCCGTTGCCGGGAAGCAGGGCCTCGTCTTGCTGGCAGAGATGGATGGGGGCCTGGCCGATGCGCTGCTTCGCAAACACCTTGCTGCCCGGCAGGCCGAGGGTCACCTTGCCGGAGTCCACACTGCCGCCCTGATACATCTCCGCCAGCAGATCCCCCAGGTAGGCATCCACCCCGGCCTCGGCGAAGTCATCCCGTTCGCCGCAGGCCAGTATGTCGATGTCCAGTGGCCTGTCCGCCACCTTGCACAGGGGGTTGCTGCGATCCCGGCCATGGGCCAGCTCCATGGTGACAAACTCGGCCTTGAGCTGGACGGGGGAGAGGTCGCTCTGGACGGCGAACAGGCAGTTGAGGAAGTCGTGGCGCGAATGCATGCCCACGGGTTTGGTCTGGATGACGGAACTCAGGTGAAGGCGACCAAAGCGGGCCAGCAATTCGGCGACGACCTGACTGACGTGCAGGGCGGGGTCGAGATTGGATCCAATGCTACAGAGGTAAAACATGCTTTCCATTCCTTGGGTTGGGCTCGTCTGAAATATATACGCAGCTCACGGTTATGGGATTCACTATGAATTAACATGTCGTTATCTGTTGTGATCCAACGCTGATTGGCAGAAAGGAGGTTTGCATGAGCGTAGAAATGAAATGGGCACTGTTGGCCGCGTCAGGGGCCCTTGCCATGATCATTGTCATCTGTGTGGCGTCCGTCGGCCTGGCGTGAATCCGGCCTCGGTGAGCAATCAAACCGGCTTTATGGCCGGTTTTGCTTTTTGGGGCAGTGCGGATATGCTGGCTCCCCCATGACGAATCGAGACCGCAGAAGATGACCAAGGTTCGGCCCCGCTCCCTGCTCCAGGTAGTACTGATGGGCTTCGTGCTGGTGCTGATGCCCCTGGGGGGCATGATCTGGCACGACAGTCAGGCTCTCTCCCACCTGGGCCAGCTCACCAGCGACGAGATGGAACGTGCGGTGCGGGACACTCGCCGGGCGACGCTGCTCTCCACCCAGGCTATCGATCTGGAGCGCACCCTGCGCCGCTATGCGGTCCTGGGTGATGATCGCATCCTGGCCAGCTATCGGCAGCAGCTGGTGCGCTACCGGGAACTGCTCGCGACCCATCAGGACTCCATTCCGGATGCCGAGGTCTACGGAGATCTCGAGGCGACGCTGGTCTGGCTCGATGGCCTGCAGGATCTGCGCAAGGCCAGGCAGGAGGCGACCAGCCCCCGTTTCACCGACTTCAACGAACTGAACCAGCAACTGGAAGTGGTCACCCGCAGCCAGGTGGATGATCACGTGACCCGCATGCGGGGCGCCATCGTGGAGCTGAAACAGCAGATCTGGTGGGTCAGCGGCTTCGTGGTCGGGCTCAGCCTGCTGCTGGTGTTGCTCTTTACCTACCTCATCATCCACCCGGTACGTCAGATTGAGTCGCGGATCCTGAGTCTGGGCGCAGGCGTCGAGCCGGATCAGCGCCCGGTGGATGGCCCGGCCGAACTGGTGCTGCTGGGGGAGCGGATCAGCTGGCTGCACGACAAGCTCAAGGAGCTGGAACAGCAGAAATACCAGTTCCTGCGCCACGTATCCCACGAGCTGAAAACCCCCCTTGCCGTGCTGCGGGAGGGGGCTGATCTGCTCTCGGAGCAGCTGGTGGGGCCCCTCAACGGGGATCAGCAGGAGATCTGCCAGATGCTGGAGGAGAACAGCCGCCGTCTGCAGACCCTGATCGAGCGGCTGCTCGACTTCAATCGCCTCAGCCAGCAGGAGGTGTTCACCCTGTCCGAGGTGCCCCTGGCGCCCTTGTTGTCAGACTTGTCCGAAGAGTACCGGCTCGCGCTGGAATCCAAGCAAATCAGTGTACACTTGCCGCCCGAGCCCATCAGCCTGCGGGCAGAGCCCTACCGCCTGCGACTCATCCTCGACAATCTCTTTTCCAACGCGGTCAGCTATGGCGCCAGGGGCGGACAGATCTGGATCCGCGCCGGGGCGGGAGCGGGCGGCGGCTGGCTGGAGGTGGCCAACGAAGGGCCTGTCATCCCGCCAGACGAACGGGAGCGCATCTTCGAGCCCTTTGAGCAGGGCAGCATAGTGCGCCAGGGATTGCTGAAAGGCTCCGGCATGGGCCTCTCCATTGCCCGTGAGTCTGCCATGAGTCTGGGCGGTGAGCTCAGGCTGATCGAGGATGCCCAGGCGGATGTCTGTTTCCGGCTGGATTTGAACGTGCGCCCGAGCTGACGGGCGTGGCGGCGACCCCGCAGGTGCGGGTGGCGCCTTGACACCGAATATTGAGAGGAGCGGGCAGGTGCCTGTTCCCCACCAGGATCTGAAGTGACATTCAAGATGAAACGATTTGTGATTCCCGTATTGATGATGGGCCTGCTCGCTGGCTGTTCCCTGCTGCCTTCTACCAGCCTCACCGAGCCTTCCCAGGAGGCGATCGCCAGGCGGATGGAGTTTGCCAACAAGGAGATGCAGGTGCGCCTGCAATACTCGGACTGGCTGCTGGCCAGCCATCCCCAGCAGCGGATGCAGGAGCGCCAGCGACTGGCCGGCGCCACCGACCTCGAGAGCCGGGTCAGCCTGGCCATGGTCAACACCCACCCGTCCGAATCGGTGGCCAGCCGCCGGGCCGGGCTGGATCAGCTGAAAGCTCTGTTGCCGGAGCTCGGTCTCGATGCCCAGGCCTTCCTGCGCAGCTGGATCGCCCTCGGGGAGGAGCTGCTGGTGCGAGACAGCCGCCGCGACGATCAGAGTCAGGAGGTGAAGCGTCTACGCCAGCAGATAGAGCAGCTCTCCGCCATCGACGAGCAGCTCAACCAGCGTAAGCTCAATGGGGGAGGTCAGCCATGACAGCTCCGGACCGCGCCGCAATGACCGCGTTTTTCGCCAAGAGGGGGTGAGAGCATGAGCCGTATTCTGCTGGTGGACGATGATGCCAGCCTGCTCAAGCTGATGAGCATGCGCCTGCGCAGCCAGGGTTACGAGGTGGATACCGCCGACAGCGCCGAAGGAGCGCTGGACAGGCTGCGCCAGCAACGGGCCGACCTGGTGCTGAGCGATCTGCGCATGGGGGGCATGGACGGGCTGGCGCTGTTCGAGCGGATCCAGTCCCAGTGGCTCGGCATGCCGGTGATCATCATGACCGCCCACGGCACCATTCCCGACGCCATCCAGGCGACCCGCTCCGGGGTGTTCAGCTTCCTCACCAAGCCCATCGACAAGGACGAGCTGCTGGTCACCATAGAACATGCTCTCAGCCTGACCCGTCCGAAGCAGCAGCAGGAGTGGCAGTCCCTCATCCAGACCCGCAACCCGCAGATGGAGCAGTTGCTGATCCAGGCGAGCAGCATCGCCACCATGGACGTGCCCGTGCTGATCCTGGGCCCCTCCGGCGCCGGCAAGGGGGTGATGACCCAGGCGCTGCACCAGGCCAGCCACCGCCGCGACAAGCCGCTGCATACCATCAACTGTGCGGCTCTGCCCTGGCCCGTGCTGGACTTGCAGCTGTTTGGCGAGGATGGCCAGTCCGGCCTGTTTGCCGAGGCCAAAGGCGGCACCCTCTTCCTCGACGAGATAGGGGATCTGTCGGAGTCACTCCAGGCCAAGTTGCTCCAGGTGCTGGCGGAGTATGGTCAGGGTACCCCCGAGGTGCGGGTCATCAGCTCCAGCCATCAGGATCTGGTGACCGCCATGGAAGAGGGGCGTTTTCGCGAGGATCTCTTCTACCGCCTCAACGTGGCCAACATCACCCTGCCGCCGCTGAGCGCCCGCAGCGAGGACATCCCCCTGCTGGCCCGTCAGGCGCTGGACGATTACCGCAACCGTCACCCCGATTGCGCCGCCCTCGGCTTCTCGCCGGAGGCGCTGGCCCTGCTGGCCGCCGCGGCCTGGCCGGGCAACGTGCGCCAGCTCTGCGGGGTGGTGGAGCAGCTCGCCAGCCTCTGCTGCAGCCCGGTGATAGGCGCGGCGATGGTGGAGTCGGCCCTGAGTGGCGGCGGTGGCGGTATTCCCTCGTTCAACGAGGCGCGGGCCGAGTTCGAGAAGGAGTATCTGATCCGGCTGCTGCGCACCACGGAGGGGAACGTGACCCTGGCGGCCAACATGGCGGGGCGAAACCGCACCGACTTCTACAAGCTATTGAATCGGCACGGCATCGAGGCGGCAAATTTCAAGTCGAAGGGATAAATGACAGAGGGGCGGCCCGTCGATGAC
>NZ_JBFOCW010000013.1:0-1586 GCF_040908005.1 Aeromonas sp. s1(2024)
TCGAGCACTTCGAGCTCTTTCTTGATGCCGACCTTGTCGTGTAGTTCGATGGCGCGGCGATAGTGCTCGGCGGCTAGTTGCTTGCGCCCATCGGCGAGGCAGGCGCGCCCTACTGCCTTGTGCAGCTTGGCGCGCACCTGGTCGAAGATGTCGCTGCCGTGCAGCAGGGCCATGTATTGGCCTAGCAACGACGTGGATGGACCCGCTCCGGCTTCTTGTTGCTTGATGGCGGTATCGGCGACCTCTTCGGCGATCATGGTGGCGGCGGTGCGCTCGTAGCGATCGGGGGTGCTGAGTCCATGGCGGATCACGTAGGACGCCATAGGTATGGCTCCTTCCAGATCGCCGGTGTCGAGGGTCCAAAGCATGACGGTGACGAGGACGTCATCTTGTCCGCCCCGGTCGGCGGCCAGCACGCCATCAATCCACGGCTTGTAGACGCCCAGCATGGTGCGCTTGGCGTCGATCTTGCGCTCGATGCTCTGGATGCCCTTGAGGGTGCGGCGGTGTTCGGCCAACTGCATCAGCTGGAGTTCGTAAGCGTTGGCGCGGGCCTGGTCGAATTGGGGATTGGCCGCCCCTTGCAGGGCGGCCAGTGTTCTTTCGCGGTGGCGGCGGGCGGGAGTCATGCCACCCCCTTACTCGCCGGGGGCCGGGTTCGGCCCGATGACGATGTTTTCGACCAAGGCGGCGCAGTCATAGTCCTCGACCACGTAGGCGTCGTTGGTGCTTTCGTAGTTGACGATGCGGTTGCGCTTGGGCTCGTCTTCGATGTAACGACGGCGGGCCCCGGTCTGCCAGTAGATGGAGAGGTTGCTGAGCTTGGTGATGAGCAGCTTGTCTTCGGGGAAGAAGGGAACGCGCACGGCCTTGAGGCCGCCGATCTGCTTCTGGCTCACCAGCACCTGACCAGCCAGTTTGTTCTGGTTGTCGCCCGCGTCGTTGATGATGGGGAAGTATTTGTCGGAGAGCATCTTGCGGCCACAGATGACCACCAGGTCGGTATCGTCCTGATACCAGGGTTTGATCAGCTCGTTCACAACGTCGTATACCAGGGCGTCGATGTTTTTATAATCGCCGTCGGTGGCATCGACGTAGATCTTGCCGCTGCCCTCGGTGCCTTCGCTCATGACCTGGGCCGGGGCGTCAGTGCGGATGTGTTGCAGCCAGCCGATGTTGACGTCTTGCAGCAGGGGATGGGCGTTGCGATCGGTGTCGGGTTCGGCGGTGGTGCCATGCCAGCCGATCATGATGCGGTCCAGCCCCTGACGGGTGAGGATGGCGTCACGGACACGGGTCTGGAAGTCGGGGAACTTGGCCCAGGCATCGATCTGGCCGTAACCGATCTGGGTGTCGAAGTTGGTCTGGGCGCATTCGTAGCTCTGGTCGTAGAGACCGTGCGGGCTGTTGGGCTGGCGGTCTTTGGTGTCGGTGTTGGTGCGACCGGCGATGGTGCTGGTGATGCCGATACCGACCTTTTGGCCTTTCATCTCATCGACAGGGGTGACGTTGATCATGCCGAGGAAGGCGACCGACTCCTGCATTTTGGTTTCCAGGGTCTGCTGGACGCTGGGCTGCACGTTGAA
>NZ_JBFOCW010000014.1:0-192068 GCF_040908005.1 Aeromonas sp. s1(2024)
GGTGGAAAGTATGAAGATCTTTGACGTTGTATCGACCCTGTTGATCGGGGCAAACCGGCTATCCATCAGCGCGCGGAACCATATCGGGATCATGCTCGCCATGTCGGTGACCGGTATCTGGGGGTGGAAAGTATGAAGATCTTTGACGTTGTATCGACCCTGTTGATCGGGGCAAACCGGCTATCCATCAGCGCGCGGAACCATATCGGGATCATGCGCGCCATGTCGGTGACCGGTATCTGGGGGTGGAAGGTATGATGGAACTGCTCTGGCTGCTGGCCAAGGATGCCTTCTGGTCGGCCATTCCGGCGGTGGGCTTTGCCATGCTGTTCAACGTGCCGCCACGGATGCTCAAATATTGCGCCATGGGGGGCGCGCTGGCCCACAGCCTGCGTACCCTGCTCATCCACTACGGCATGCCCATCGAGTGGGCCACCCTGGCAGCGGCGACCACGGTCGGTTTTGTCTGTGTCTACTGGTCGCGCCGCCTGCTGG
The DNA here is from genome assembly GCF_040908005.1 of Aeromonas sp. s1(2024). Lineage (NCBI taxonomy): Bacteria > Pseudomonadati > Pseudomonadota > Gammaproteobacteria > Aeromonadales > Aeromonadaceae > Aeromonas > Aeromonas sp. s1(2024). The sequence goes on from NZ_JBFOCW010000014.1 coordinate 496, forward strand.
CACCGCGCCCGGTGTTCAGCGTCGCCTCCATCATCCCCATGATCCCGGGCAGCTATGCGTTCAAGACCATGATCGCCATCGTGGAGCTCAATATCTCCGGGGTGACCATGGAGCTGCTTCAGAGCGCGGTGGAGAACGGCCTCAAGGCGCTGTTTATCGTGGGGGCCCTGAGTTTCGGTTTGGCGATCCCCTCTCTGGTCGTGTACCGTAACCGCCCCATTATCTGACGACGGTGCGAGAGGTTGACCCCATGATGATTTCCATGATTGCCGCCATGGCCCAGGATAGGGTGATCGGCCTGGACAACCAGATGCCCTGGCACCTGCCGGCGGATCTGGCCCACTTCAAGCGGGTCACCCTGGGCAAGCCGGTGCTGATGGGGCGCAAGACCTTTGAATCCATCGGACGACCGCTGCCCGGGCGCCGCAACCTGGTGATCAGCCGCAACCCCGACTACCGGGCCGACGGCGTGGAGGTTATCGACTCGGTGGAGGCCGCACTGGCCCTGCTGGCGGATAGTGACGTCGCGGAGCTGATGGTGATCGGGGGCGGTCATCTCTACGGCCAGCTGCTGCCACGGGCCGACAGGCTCTATCTGACCCGCATCGATCTGGCGGTGGAGGGGGATACCCGTTTCCCGGCCTTCGACGAGGGCGACTGGTCGTGCATCGAGCGCGAGTTACATCAGCCTGACGAGAAGAATCCCCATCCCTACTGTTTCGAGACCTGGCAGCGGCGCTGAGCCCTCTGATGCCATGAAGAGCCCCTTGCGACAGCAGGGGGCTTTTTTGTGCCCTGTTGCTGCAAAGAGAAGGGGGCTGAACCGGCATGGTTGAAGGTGCCTGAAGCAATACCGGGATGCGTGACATCAAAATAGTTAGTTATGTAATGAATTGGCCATTCATTGCTCCGATGGGCGCAGTCATCCCCTTCCTCTCTTTTTGCCTGCTGCTAACGCCTTTTAATCATTAATGAAATGTGCTGAAAGTGCATCGATACTGTGGTAGCCCTGTCTGTTATAGGCGTTTTTATCGTGATTTAATGGATTTTTATGAATAAAAATAACTAATAAAAATCAATGGCTTAAATTTAATCTTTCCTGCTCAGCTTCAATTGGTTCTTTTGTTTGGGTGTGAAATTGCTTAGTGTTAAAAGTAATTGGCTCACGTTCGACGGTTTGCCAGGCAAGGCGTCGGCCAAGAAAAAAGGACAATATGACAGTCAAACTCGAGGTCAAATCCCTCTACAAAATCTTCGGCGATCAGCCGGATAAAGCGTTCAAATTGCTGGCGAAAGGGCATGATCGCGCCAGTATCCTGAAAAAGACCGGACAGACCCTGGGGGTCCAGGATGTCAATCTGGCCATCAACGAAGGGGAGATCTTCGTGGTGATGGGCCTCTCCGGTTCGGGCAAGTCCACCCTGGTGCGTCTCTTCAACCGGCTGATCGAGCCGACCCGCGGCCAGGTGCTGATCGATGGCGAGGACATCGCCGCCATCTCGGAGCGCGAGCTGCGCCGGGTGCGCCGCAAGAAGATCAGCATGGTATTCCAGTCCTTCGCCCTGATGCCGCACCTGAGTGTGCTGGAAAATACCGCCTTCGGGCTGGAGCTGGCCGGTGTACCGCTGGCGGAGCGCCAGCAGAGCGCCCGTCAGGCGCTCCATCAGGTGGGGCTGGGACAGTGGATAGAGGCTTATCCGGATGCCCTCTCCGGCGGCATGAAGCAGCGGGTCGGGCTGGCCCGGGCCCTTGCCAATGACCCCGACATCCTGCTGATGGACGAAGCTTTCTCCGCGCTGGATCCCCTGATCCGCACCGAGATGCAGGATGAGCTGCTCAAGCTGCAGGCCAGCCAGCAGCGCACCATCGTCTTCATCTCTCACGATCTGGACGAGGCGATGCGCATCGGCGATCGCATCGCCATCATGCAGGATGGCCAGCTGGTGCAAGTGGGCACCCCGGACGAGATCCTGAACCAGCCCGCCAACGACTATGTGCGCGCCTTCTTTCGCGGGGTGGATCTGGCCCATGTGTTCAGCGCCCGCGATGTGGCCAGCCGCAAGCAGGTGCCCCTCATCAAGAAACACACCACCGACGGGCCGGGCAACGCCCTGCGCCAGCTCAAGGAGCTTGAGCGGGAGTTCGGCTACGTGGTGGATCGCAGCCGCCGCTTCCTCGGGGTCGTCTCGGTGGAGTCGCTCGGTCAGGCGGTCAGGGCCAAAGGCAGCCTGGAGCAGGCGTTGCTGGCGGACATCCAGCCCATCCTGGCGGACACCGCCCTCAATGAACTGATCAGCCAGGTGGCGGCCGCCCCCTGTCAGGTGCCCGTGGTCGAGGAGGATGGCACTTACCTCGGCCTCATCTCCAAGGCCAATCTGCTCAACACCCTGGACAGGAGTACTCCGGCATGAAGCTGATGAATCCCCATTTGTTGCTGAGCGGGCTGCTGGCCCTGGTGCTGCTGGCGAGCCCTTCCCTGCGGGCCGATGAGGTGGCGGCAGATCCCTGGAGCGCGCCTGCGTCCACCGAGGTGTCCGATCCCTGGGGTAGTACCGACACCCAGGCCACCGACTGGCAGAACCAGATCGAAGCCGCCGACACCACAACCGCCATCGACTGGCTGGATCCTTTCCAGCAGGCGCTGGTGCCGCTGGATACCTGGGTGGAAGGGGGCATCGGCTGGCTGGTGGAGAACCTGCGGCCGCTGTTCCAGCTGATCCGCGCACCGGTGGAGCTGACCCTGAACGCCATGACCCATCTGCTGCAGACGGTGCCCTCCACCCTGATGATGGGGCTCCTGGCCATGCTTGCCTGGCAACTGGTGAACGGCCGCATGGCGCTCGGTACGCTCGCGTCTCTTGTGGGGATCGGGCTCATCGGGGCCTGGTCCGATGCCATGGTGACCCTGTCCCTGGTGCTGACCTCGCTGTTCTTCTGCGTGCTGCTGGGGTTGCCCACCGGCATCCTGCTGGCCCGCAGCGAGCGGCTCTCCACCTGGACCCGGCCGCTGCTGGATGCCATGCAGACCACCCCGGCGTTCGTCTACCTCATCCCCATCGTGATGCTGTTTGGCATCGGCAACGTGCCCGGGGTGGTGGTGACCGTCATCTTCGCCCTGCCGCCCATGATCCGGCTCACCATGCTGGGTATTCGCCAGGTGCCCACGGATCTGGTGGAGGCGGCCCACTCGTTCGGTGCCAGCCCCTCCCAGTTGCTGTTCAAGGTACAGCTGCCGCTCGCCATGCCCACCATCATGGCCGGGGTCAACCAGACCCTGATGCTGGCGCTCTCCATGGTGGTGATCGCCTCCATGATCGCGGTGGGGGGCCTCGGCCAGATGGTGCTGCGCGGCATCGGCCGGCTCGACATGGGGCTCGCCTCCATCGGCGGCCTCGGCATCGTGCTGCTGGCCATCGTGCTCGACCGCCTCACCCAGGCGATGGGGCAACCGGATCGCACCCGTACCGGCCGCTGGTATCAGCATGGGCCCGCCGCCCTGCTGCTGCGCCTGGCCGGCCGTGACAAGAAAATCGATTACAAAGGAGTAAACGCATGAGACAGACCACCAAAGGATTGACCCTGGGCACATTGCTGCTGAGTGCCCAACTGCTGAGCCCGCTCGCCATGGCCAGCGCCGAGTTGCCGGGGGAGGGGGTTCGCGTTCAGCCCTTGCAGAGCTCCTTGCCGGAAGAGGCCTTCCAGAGCCTGCTGGTGAGCAAGCTGATGGCGCGTCTGGGTTACGATGTCCAGCCCGCCCAGGAGGTGGACTACAACGTGGCTTATGCCTCGGTGGCCCAGGGAGACGGTACCTTCCTCGCGTTCAACTGGGTGCCGCTGCAGGACAACAAGTACGAGCAGGCGGGGGGCGACAAGGTGTTCTTCCGTGAGGGCACCTATGTGGCCGGTGCCGCCCAGGGGTACCTCATCGACAAGAAGACCGCGACCCAATACGGCATCACCAACCTGGGCCAGCTCAAGGATCCCGAGGTGGCGGCGCTGTTTGACGGGGATGGCGACGGCAAGGCCGACCTCATTGGTTGCAACCCCGGCTGGGGCTGTGAGGGGGCGATCAACCATCACCTCGATGCCTTTGGTCTGACCCCCACGGTGGCCCACAAGCAGGGCAACTACGCGGCGTTGATCGCCGATACCCTGGCTCGCTACCAGGCCGGCAAGCCGGTGCTCTATTACACCTGGACCCCCTACTGGCTCAGCAGCGAACTGGTGCCGGGCAAGGATGTGGTGTGGCTGGAAGTCCCCGCCGACGCCCCGGATGCGGCCAAGACCCGCTTGCCGAACGGCAAGAACTACGGCTTTGCGGTGAACACCATGCACATTGTTGCCAACAAGCGGTTTGCCGAAGCCAATCCGGCCGCCGCCAAGCTCTTCTCCATCGTCAAGCTGCCGCTGAATGACATCAACGTGCAGAACGGCCTGATGAACAAAGGGCAGAACAAGCCGGCGGACGTGGAGCGTCATGCCGACGCCTGGCTCAAGGGCCACGAGGCACTGGTGAACGACTGGCTGAATCAGGCGCGCGCCGCCGCCATGTAATGAGGGGGACGTCGCCCTTCTGCACAAAGAAAAACGCCCGGCAGTTGCCGGGCGTTTTTTTGTGGGCGCAGCACATGGCCGGGCCGCGGGGGATCAGATGCCGGAGCCGTCGCTCTCGCCACCTTCCTCATGCAGGCCGCACTCGCGCTTGAGGCCGAAGAAGCGGGTCTGCTCCTCGCTCATGCCGGGCTCCCACTTGGCGGTGGTGTGCACGTCGCCGACCGAGAGGTAACCCTGCTCCCACAAGGGGTGGTAGGGGAGGTCGAACTCCTTGAAGTAGTAGAAGACGTCCTTGTTGCTCCAGTCGATCACCGGCAGGAACTTGAAGCGGCCGCGCTGGATGGCCAGCACCGGCAGCTTGCCCCGGCTGCCGGACTGCTCACGGCGCAGGCCCGAGAACCAGGTGCGGGCACCCAGCTCGTTCAGGGCGCGGTCCATGGGCTCCACCTTGTTGAGCTGGTTGTAACGGGTGATCCCCTCCACCCCCTGCTCCCACAGGAGGCCGAAGCGGGCCTCCTGCCAGGCCGGGCTGAGTTCGGCCCGGTAGATCTTGAGGTTGAGCGCGAGACGCTCGGTCAGCTCGTCGATGAAACGGTAGGTCTCGGGGAAGAGATAACCGGTGTCGGTCAGCACCACGGGCACGTCGGCCCGCTCGCGGCTCACCAGGTGCAGCATGAGCGCCGCCTGGATACCGAAACTCGACGACAGCACATGCTCCCCCGGCAGGTTGGCCAGGGCCCAGCGCACCCGCTCGGGGGCGCTCATGGCGTCCAGCTCCCGGTTGAGGGGGGCCAGCGCCTCGACCTGTTCCTCCCGGCCCAGGGCCAGGAGGGCGTCGAGGTCGAGCCGGCCGTCGGCGGTGCGCGCCAGCCGGGCTGTATCAGTCTGTTCAGGCTGCATAGAAGTCCCTCGCGGAGTCGATAACCGGGGCGATGATGCCGGCGCGAATGACAAAATCGCCGAAGCACTCGTCCGGGTTGCGTTCGCTCGCCCAGCGGCCGATCAGGGCGTCCAGTTCGGCCAGGATCTGCGGCTCGGTGATGTTCTCCAGATGCAGGCGCGGGATGCGGGTCCCCTCGAGGTTGCCCCCCAGGTGCAGGTTGTAGCGACCCGGCGCCTTGCCCACCAGACCCACTTCCGCCAGCATGGCGCGGCCGCAGCCGTTGGGGCAGCCGGTGACCCGGAAGATGATGGCGTCATCCGCCAGGCCGTGCTTGGCCAGCAGCCCCTCGATGTCGGTGACGAAGGCAGGCAGCATGCGCTCGGCCTCGGCCATTGCCAGGGGGCAGGTGGGCAGGGCCACGCAGGCCATGGACTGCTTGCGCTGCTCGCTCACGCCGTCATCCAGCAGACCGTACTGGCGTGCCAGCGCCTCGATGCGAGCCTTCTCGCCGGCAGGCACGCCCGCGATGATGAGGTTCTGGTTGGCGGTGAGGCGGAAGTCCCCCTGATGCACCTTGGCGATCTCCAGCATGCCGGTCTTGAGGGGCTTGCCCGGGAAGTCCAGCAGGCGGCCGTTCTCGATAAACAGGGTCAGGTGGTGCTTGCCGTCGATCCCCTCCACCCAGCCGAAGCGATCGCCACGGCTGGTGAATTCATAGGGGTGAACCGGCCCGAACTGGATGCCGGCGCGGCTCTCCACCTCGGCCTTGAAGGCCTCGACCCCCACCCGTTCAAGGGTGTACTTGGTCTTGGCGTTCTTGCGGTTGACCCGGTTGCCCCAGTCGCGCTGGGTGCTGACCACGGCGGCCGCCACCTCCAGCACGTGGGAGAGCGGAATGAAGCCAAAGTCGCTCGCCTTGCGCGGGTAGGTGGTGGTGTCACCGTGGGTCATGGCCAGACCGCCCCCCACCAGCACGTTGAAGCCCACCAGCTTGCCGTGTTCGGCGATGGCCACGAAGTTGAGATCGTTGGCGTGGATGTCCACATCGTTATGGGGCGGGATCACCACGGTCGTCTTGAATTTGCGCGGCAGGTAGTTGGAGCCCAGGATCGGCTCCTCGTCACCCCCCAGCTTCTCGCCATCCAGCCAGATCTCCACGTAGGCGCGGGTCTTGGGCAGCAGGTGCTCGGAGATCTTCTTGGCCCACTCGTAGGCCTCCTGGTGCAACTCGGACTCCACCGGGTTGCTCGTGCAGAGCACGTTGCGGTTCACGTCCCCCGCGGTGGCGATGGAGTCGATACCTGTGCTGTTGAGGGTCTGGTGCATCAGCTTGATGTCGCGCTTCAGTACCCCGTGGAACTGGAAGGTCTGGCGGGTGGTCAGGCGGATGCTGCCGTACATGCTGTGTTCTTCGGCGAACTTGTCGATCACCTGCCACTGGGCCGGGGTGATGATGCCGCCGGGCAGGCGGGCGCGCAGCATGACGTTGTGCAGGGGCTCCAGCTTCTGGGCGGCGCGCTCCGGGCGGATGTCGCGGTCATCCTGCTGATACATGCCGTGGAAGCGGATCAGCTGGAAGTTGTCGCCGTTGAAGCCGCCGGTGAGCGGGTCCTGCAGATCTTCGGCGATGGTGCCGCGCAGGAAGTTGCTCTCGCGCTTGAGGCGTTCGTTGTCAGCCAGCGGCCCTTCGACCGGTCCCGGAATAAGTTGTTTGCTCATCAATAGACATCCCTTTGATAACGTTTGGCACGACGCAATTCGCTCAGATACTCTTCTGCTTCCTCACGGCTCTTGTGGCCGTGTTCCGCAATCACTTCCAGCAGGGCTTCCTGCACATCCTTCGCCATGTGGTTGGCGTCGCCACACACATAGAAGTGAGCGCCTGCTTCCAGCCACTGGTAGAGCTCAAGCCCTGCCTCGCGCAGGCGGTCCTGCACATAAATCTTGTTGGCCTGATCCCGGCTGAAGGCCAGGGAGATCTTGGACAGCAGGCCCGATTTCACATAACGCTGCCACTCCACCTGATAGAGGAAGTCCTGGGTGAAGTGGGGATTGCCGAAGAAGAGCCAGTTCTTGCCCTCTGCCCCCTGTGCTTCCCGCTCCTGCAGGAAGGCGCGGAACGGGGCAATGCCGGTGCCCGGGCCCACCATGATGACGGGGGTGTCGGGATTGGCGGGCAGGCGGAAGTTGTCGTTGTGCTCCACGAACACCCGGACCTCGGCATCTTCCGGCAGACGGTCCGCCAGATAGGAGGAGGCGCCGCCGCTTCGCACTGTGCCATCTTCTTGGCGGTAGCGCACCACGCCGACGGTCAGGTGCACCTCTTCTTCCACCTCGCTCTGGGCGGAGGCGATGGAGTAGAGGCGGGGGGTGAGGGGGCGCAGCAGTGCGATCAGTTGATCGGCACTCAAGGAAGCCGGGAAGCGTTTCAGTACGTCCACCACCTGGGCGCTGGCCACCAGGGCGTTGACCTGGGCCTTGTCACCGGCCAGATCTTTCAGCGCCGCGTTGTCCGTGATCTCGGCGAGGCCAGTGATCAGGCCCCCGTGCAACCGGGTCAGCTCGTAGTGACGGGTCAGCGCCTCGCGCAGGCTGCCATGGGGGGTAGCCTCGTCACCGGTCAGACCGGTCAGGGCCAGCACTTCCCCCACGAGATCGGCGTCGTTGTCGAACCAGATGCCGAGCGCATCCCCCGGTTGATAGGTGATGCCGGACTCTTCCAGGTTGATCTCGATGTGACGGATGTCCTTGGTGGAGTCGCGGCCGGTGATCTTCTGGTTCACCGAGAGTCTGGCGGGGAAGGGGTTCTCTTTGTTGTACTGGCTGTGGCCGACGGCGGCCTGTACCGAGCCCGCCACGCTGGCAGTCGCGGCGCCGGCAGAGAGGGTGGCGGCGACCGCCGCAACGGCCTGCTCGCCCCAGGCCTTGGCGGCATCCTGATAATCCACATCGAGGCTAGCTAGCTCATGGATGCGCTCGGCCCCTGCCTTGGCGAGGAAGCCATCGAAATCCTTGCCGGTCTGACAGAAGAACTCATAGGAGCTGTCACCCAGCCCCAGCACGGCAAACTTGAGGCCCTCGAGTTTGCCAATCTTGCCTTTTTTAAGCTGCTCGAACAGATCGACGGCGCTCTCGGGGGGCTCCCCCTCCCCGTAAGTGCTCACTACCACCAGCAGGTGGCTCTCTTTCTTGAGCTGCTTGGGTTTGTAGTCCGCCATGGAGGTGAGGGTCACCGGCAGGCCGCGGGCCTCGGCCTGGGCCTTGATGGCGCTGGCCACGCCCTTGGCATTCCCGGTCTGGGAGCCGTAGAGAATGGTCAGGCTGCCGCCGGGTGCCGCGACTTCTGCGCCTGCGCTCGCCACGGGCTGGACGCCCGCCTGGGAGAGGCCGTAGAGATAACCGCTGACCCAGGCCAGTTGCTGGGTATTGAGGGTGGTGAGAACTTGGTTGAGCTGGCGCTGCTGTTCGTCAGAGAGCGGGCTCAGGGTGGGGGCTGTCAATGGCATCACACATGTCTTCCATGGTCTGATTTTTGGTCAGGGTAAGGGGTGTAATGAATAACAACAAAGAATAAAAATATCTTCTTTATGCGATTTATGAATTTATAAAGCCAAAATCCATCTCAGCCCCGGGGGGCCCGTGATATAAAAATGGCCTTGCCGAGCCCCCTGTCCCGGTGATCTCTCATGCCCCAAGGAGCAACCATGTCCCGTCTCTATCATGTCAACGCCTTCAGCCATCACCCCTTCGGAGGCAACCCCGCCGTGGTGGTGCTGGGGGAAGCGCGGTCCGACGCCGAGCTGCAGGCCATGGCGGCGGAGTTCAACCTCTCTGAGAGCGCCTTTCTGACCCAACTGGGGGAGGGGCATTACGGGTTGCGCTGGTTCACTCCGCAAGTGGAGGTGGACTTGTGCGGCCATGGCACCCTGGCGGCGGCCCATGTGCTGTGGCAGACGGGGGAGGTGTCAGGGGAGCTCCCCATCCGCTTCGCGACCCGCAGCGGCGAGCTGGTGGCCAGGCGCGAAGAGAGCTGGATCTGGCTCGACTTCCCGCGTATCTATCTGGCTCCTCTTGAGCTGGATCCTGCCTATGGGGCGGCTCTTGGCTGCCAGCCGCTGCGCACACTGGCGGCCGGCGCCAAGTTCTTGCTGGAGCTGGCCAGCGAGGAGGCGGTCCGCGCGCTCACCCCCGATTTTCACGCCCTGCGGGCGCTGCCGGGCCGGGGGATCATGGTGACGGCGCCGTCGAGCCGGAAGGAGGACGACTTCGTCTCCCGCTATTTCGCCCCCTGGGTCGGAGTGGACGAGGATCCGGTAACCGGCTCCAACCACTGCGCCCTGGTGCCCTTCTGGGCCGAGCGGCTCGGCAAACGGCAATTGCGGGCCCGCCAGATCTCGGCCCGGGGCGGGGATCTCAGGCTGGAATTGCAGGAGGAGCGAGTGCTGATGGCGGGCCGGGCACTGACCCTGTGGCAGGGGGAGTGGCTGCTGCCGCCGGCCTGATAAGCGGCAAGTTGGTGGCGTATTGAAGGTTCGCCACCGGTTGTGTCCGTCATAAAAAACGCCCCGCAATTGCGGGGCGTTTTGATTGCCATGGACGGCAGCGTTTTGCTGCGGCCCTGTTTCTTCGGCGCTTACTTTTGTGGACGCAAGGCCGGGAACAGGATGACGTCGCGGATGGTGTGGCTGTTGGTGAACAGCATCACCAGACGGTCGATACCGATACCCTGACCGGCGGTCGGCGGCAGACCGTGTTCCAGCGCGGTGACGAAGTCGGCGTCGTAGAACATGGCTTCGTCGTCCCCTGCGGCTTTCTGGTCAACCTGGGCCTGGAAGCGCTCGGCCTGATCTTCCGCATCGTTCAGCTCGGAGAAGCCGTTGGCCAGCTCGCGGCCGCCGATGAAGAACTCGAAGCGGTCGGTGACGTCCGGGTTCTGGTCGTTGCGACGGGCCAGCGGGGAGACGGCGGCCGGGTACTCGGTGATGAAGGTCGGTTGCAGCAGCATGTGTTCCACGGTCTCTTCGAAGATCGCGGTGATCACGTGGCCCAGCTCCCAGCTCTTCATCAGCTCGATCTTCAGACCCTTGGCGACGGCGGTGGCCTTCTCAAGAGTGGCCAGATCGTCACGGGTCACACCCGGGTTGTACTTCAGGATGGAGTCGACCATGGAGAGGCGCTGGAACGGCTGACCGAAATCGATGGTCAGGCCCTCTTCGCCCTCTTTGGCGTAACGGATCTTGGTGTCGCCCAGGATGTCCTGTGCCAGGGTGCGCAGCATCTCTTCGGTGAGATCCATCAGATCGATGTAATCGGCGTAGGCCATATAGAACTCGAGCATGGTGAACTCGGGGTTATGGCGAACGGAGATGCCTTCGTTGCGGAAGTTGCGGTTGATTTCGTAGACACGCTCGAAACCACCGACCACCAGACGCTTCAGATAGAGTTCCGGAGCGATACGCAGGTACATGTCGATGTCCAGCGCATTGTGATGGGTGATGAAGGGACGTGCGGAAGCGCCACCCGGGATGACTTGCATCATGGGGGTTTCCACTTCCATGAAGCGCTTGTCGTTCAGGAACTTGCGAATGCCGGCCACCACCTTGGTGCGGGTCACGAAGGTCTTGCGGGACTCTTCGTTGGCGATCAGGTCCAGGTAACGCTGGCGGCAGCGGGCTTCCTGGTCGGTCAGACCCTTGTGCTTCTCGGGCAGCGGGCGCAGGGCCTTGGTCAGCAGGCGAATGGTGGAGACGTGTACGGAGAGCTCACCGGCGTTGGTGCGGAACAGGGTGCCCTCGACACCGACGATGTCACCCAGATCCCACTTCTTGAACTGCTCGTTGTAGAAGCCTTCCGGCAGGTCGTCACGGGTCACGTAGATCTGGATCTTGCCAGCCATGTCCTGCAGGGTCGCGAAAGATGCCTTGCCCATGATCCGGCGGGTCATGATGCGACCGGCAATCTTCACCTGTTTACCCAGGGCGACCAGCTCGTCATTGCTCTTGTCGCCGAATTCGGCATGCAGATCGCCGGAGAGGCTGTCACGACGGAAATCGTTGGGGAAGGGGTTGCCCTGGGCGCGCAAGGCGGCCAGCTTGGAGCGACGCTCAAGCATCTCGTTGTTCAGTTCGAGAGTCTGGTCGACTTCCGGGGTGGTGGTTTGTTCAGACATGGTGATTCCTGCTGCTCTGTTTACAGGCCTGATTTCAGGCTGGCTTCGATAAACTTGTCCAAGTCGCCGTCGAGTACCGATTGGGTATTGCGGGTTTCGACGCCGGTGCGCAGATCCTTGATACGGGAATCATCCAGTACGTAGGAGCGGATCTGGCTGCCCCAGCCGATGTCGGACTTGGTCTCTTCGAGGGCTTGCTTCTCAGCGTTCTGCTTTTGAATTTCCAGCTCGTAGAGCTTGGCCTTCAACTGCTTCATACACTGATCTTTGTTCTTGTGCTGGGAACGGTCGTTCTGGCACTGCACCACCACGCCGGTCGGCACGTGGGTGATACGCACCGCGGACTCGGTCCGGTTGACGTGCTGACCACCGGCACCGGAGGCGCGGTAGACGTCGATGCGAAGATCAGCCGGGTTGATCTCGATCTCGATGTCATCATCGATCTCGGGGTAGACGAACACGGAGCAGAACGAGGTGTGGCGACGGCCGCCGGAATCGAACGGCGACTTGCGTACCAGGCGGTGCACGCCGGTCTCGGTGCGCAGCCAGCCGAAGGCATACTCGCCGGTGAACTTGATGGTGGCGGACTTGATGCCGGCCACGTCGCCCTCGGAGCATTCGATGAGCTCGGGCTTGTAGCCGTGGGCATCGCCCCAGCGCAGGTACATGCGCAGCACCATGTTGGCCCAGTCCTGGGCCTCGGTGCCACCGGAACCGGACTGGATGTCGATGTAGCAGTCGGAACCGTCGTGCTGACCGGAGAACATGCGACGGAACTCGAGATCCACCAGCTTGGCCTCCAGCTCGTCCGCTTCGACCACGGCTTCGTTGAAGGTCTCTTCGTCTTCGCCTTCGACGGCCAGGCTGACCAGCATCTCGACGTCATCGACGCCCTGGGTCAGGGTATCGATGGTGCTGACGACGTTCTCCAGGGAGACGCGCTCCTTGCCCAGCGCCTGTGCGCGCTCGGGTTCGTTCCAGACATCCGGCTGTTCCAGCTCGGCATTGACCTCTTCTAGACGCTCTTTCTTGGCGTCATAGTCAAAGGTACCCCCTAAGCAGCTCGGTCCTCTCAGACAGCTCCTTAAGCTTGTTTAATACAGGATTGACTTCAAACATCGTGAAAACTCTCGGGGTCGATGTGATTTAAAAACGGGATATTCTAGCCAATTGCAGAAGGAATAAACAGGGTTGGCTGGCCCCGCTCTTTTTCCTGCTCCAATTTTCCGCAGCATTTTTAAAATTTCCGCGTAAAATATCGTCACTCACGCCATTCTCCGCTTCAGTTTTGCGCGGATTGGCCGCTAACAACACACAGTGCCACGCACTCCCGATTGATCCTGTTCCCGACCCCCACAAGAAGAAAACACGATGAAAAACCTATCACTCAAGCAGAAGATACTGTTGTCTGTGGTCATCGCCTTGTCACTGGTGATCCTGCTGCTCTCCTGGCAGAGCTACACCAGCCAGAAGTCCATGCTGCTGCAAGGCAGTCAGGAACAGGTGCAACGCCTTGGCAGCCAGCAGGCCGCCAGCGTCAGCGACTGGCTCGCGGCCCGTCGTGACGTTATCCAGGCCCTTGGCAACAAGGCCGGTGCCGAGCCCCTCAACGCCCTGCAACAGGCCCAGGTGTCCGGCCGTTTCCAGCTCACCTATTTTGGTGAGGGCAGCGGCAAGATGAACGACTCCGACCCCTCCATCAACCGCGACGGTTACGATCCCCGCTCCCGTGGCTGGTATCAGGAAGCCATGGCCAAGGGCGGCATGATCGTCACCAAACCCTACCTCGACGTGGCCTACAACATTCTGGTGGTGACCCTGGCCCAGCCGGCCCAGGGCGGCGTGGTGGGGGGTGATCTCTCCATCGCCTCCCTGGTGGATGACATCACCAAGATGAAGCTGCCGGCGGACGGCTTCGCCATCCTGATGCACAAGGATGGCACCGTCATCGCCTACAAGGATGCGGCCAAGGCGATGAAGCCGGCCAGCGAGATCGACAACGATCTGACCAATGCCCTGATCGAGCAGAGCAAGGCGAGCAACAGCCTGGTGCCTGCTTTCTTCGACAGCGAGGGGCGTGACAAGCTGCTGTGGGCGACGGACATTCCGGACACCGACTGGGAGCTGGTGCTGGTACTGGACAAGAGCACCCTGGAGGCGCCGCTCTCCTCCCTGCTGATGACCCAGCTCGGCCTGGCCCTGCTGGTGCTGGTGGGCAGCATCCTGGCCATCTCCTGGCTGGTCAGCCTGCTGCTCGGTCCCCTCACCAAGGTGTCCCAGGCCCTGGCCCGCATCGCCGACGGTAACGGCGATCTGACCCAGCGCATCAAGATCGACGCCAATGACGAAGTGGGCCAGCTCGCCGGCAGCTTCAACCGCTTCGTGGGCAGCCAGCATCAGCTCATCGCCAACATCCGTCAGCTTGCCAACGAGCTGAACGCCGATGCCGAACGCAGTCTGGTGACCAACCAGGCCGCGGTGGAAGAGCTGCAACGCCAGCAACAGGAGGTGACCATGGTCGCCACCGCCGTCACTGAGATGGCGAGTGCCACCATGGAGATCGCGGGCAACGCCGAGAACACCGCTGCCGCCGCCCAGCAATCTGCCCAGAGCAGTGAACAGGGCAAGATCCTGGTGAACCAGACTCGCCAGTCCATCAACAACCTGGCCGAGGAAGTGGGGCAGGCGACCGGCGTCATCGGTGAACTGAGCCGTCACGCTCAGGCCATCTCCGGCATCCTCTCCACCATCCAGGGCATCGCCGAGCAGACCAACCTGCTGGCGCTGAACGCGGCCATCGAAGCGGCCCGCGCCGGCGAACAGGGTCGCGGTTTCGCCGTGGTGGCGGACGAGGTGCGGGTGTTGTCGCGCCGTACCCAGGATTCCACTCAGGAGATCCAGTCCACTATCGAAACCCTGCAACAGACCACGGCCCGCGCGGTGAGCCTGATGCAGACCAGCCAGGGGCTGGCGGACAACAGCGTGAAGGATGCCGACGCTGCCGCTGCGGCCCTGGAGGAGATCACCCAGGCCGTCAGCCTCATCTCCGACATGGCGGGCCAGATCGCCACCGCCGCCGAGGAGCAGACCCAGGTGACCGGTGAAATCACCCAGAACACCACCGCCATCAAGGATGTGAGCGACGAGATCACCGCTTCCGCCATGCGCGACCTGGATCAGGCACACAACCTCAAGGGGCGTGCCACCAACCTGAACCAGCAGGTGTCGACCTTTATTTTGTAAGGAAGGTCAGGCCGCAATTTGAACCAGCTGGTGTTGGCCTTCATTCTGTAAGGAAAGGTCAGGCCGCAGTCCTACCGTGGCGTCAGTAAAAAGCCCCGCACCTTGGTGCGGGGCTTTTTGTTGCCTGCCGTCGGCCCCTTGGTGGGGCTCGGCGGCACCGTCGTGGCAGCGTAACCCGTGGTGCCCAAGCGTCCAGGGACCGGCAAGCAAAGAGCCCACCGCAAGGTGGGCTCTTTCATACGGGGCCTGCGCCCGGGATCACAGGAAGGGCAGGGCCAGGAACAGCTTGATCACCACTGCGTTGATGATGTCGATGAAGAAGGCACCGACCATGGGCACCACCAGGAAAGCCAGGTGGGAGGGGCCGAAGCGCTGGGTGATGGCCTGCATGTTGGCAATGGCAGTGGGGGTGGCGCCGAGGCCGAAGCCGCAGTGACCCGCCGCCAGCACGGCTGCATCATAGTTGCGCCCCATGACCCGGAAGGTGACGAAGATGGCGTAGAGCGCCATGGCCACCGTCTGAACGGCCAGCAGGATGAAGATGGGCAGGGCCAGGCTTGCCAGCTCCCACAACCTGAGGCTCATCAGCGCCATGGCGAGGAAGAGCGACAGACTGACGTTGCCGAGCAGGGAGACCTCGCGGTCGCTCACTTCGTGCCAGTTGAGCAGGGTGAGCAGGTTGCGCAGCAGCACGCCGACAAACAGCACGCAGACGAAGATCGGCAACTCGAAGACGCCGCCCTTGAGATAGAGGGCCAGCATTTCGCCCCCTTTCAGGCTGATGGCGATGAGTGCCAGGGTCTCGATCAGGCTGAAGGTGGTGAGCGGGCGCTCCATGTCCGGCATTTCGAAGCCCTGGGGGGCGCCGTCACGGTTGTGCTCCTCACCGGGCACCTGCACCTTCTTCACCAGATAACGGGCCACCGGGCCGCCGATGAGGCCTCCCAGCACCAGGCCGAAGGTGGCACAGGCAATCGCCAGCTCGGCGGCGGATTGCACGCCGTACTTCTCGGTGAAGATGGAGCCCCAGGCCGCCCCGGTGCCGTGGCCGCCGGAGAGGGTGATGGAGCCGGCCAGCAGCCCCATGTGGGGATCCAGCCCCAGCAGGGTGGCCAGACCCACCCCCAGGCTGTTTTGCACCAGCAGCAGGCCGGTGACCACCAGCAGGAAGGTGGCCACCGCCTTGCCGCCGCGCTTGAGGCTGCCCAGATCGGCGGAGAGGCCGATGGAGGCGAAGAAGGTCAGCATCAGGGCCGTCTGCAGGCTGGTATCAAATTGCAGTTCGATCTGCAGGGTGGAACGCAGCACCAGCAGCACCAGGGCAACCACCAGGCCACCGGCCACGGGTTTGGGGATGTTGAAAGTGCGCAGGGGTCCTATCTTGTTGACCAGCAGGCGGCCAAGCAGCAGCACCAGGGTCGCGGCGACCAGGGTGGCGTAGGCATCAAGTTGTAGCATTCAGTGCTCCCATGTTGATCGGCTGTGTCTTTGGCGAGAAAGATTCACGGATCCAGCCGGGATGAAACAGAGTGGCAAACGCGCCAGTGACAGAGGGGCCGCAGCCCCGTCCCTCTGCAAAAGAGGGGGTCGACACGAGCCCGTGTTCGTCGGGCGTCCAGATGAGATTTGTGAAAAATCCGCCGAATACTAGCAAAAAACACCAAGTACATCCACATATGTCACATTAATGATTAAAACACGGTGTTAACATGGCATTTAAAACTGCCTCGCCGAGTGTGCTCCGGATCGCAACAATGCTGCTGCGGCTGTCATTTGCAGCGGCACTCTTTATAATTCGCCCGGTTCCGCCCCCGCGGGAGGACACAGACCCTCAAGAGGTCTGCTGATGACCGATATTGAGCCCGCCCGCACCATCTGAAGGACGGGGGCTGTATTGGTTGAGCCCTGTTTGATTTGCCGGTTTCCAGTCCAGAGAGAGGAGAGGGTGTGAAGAAGTCCATCTACATTGCCTACACAGGCGGCACCATAGGGATGCAGCGTTCCGACCACGGTTATGTACCGATGGCGGGCTTCATGGAGGACTGTCTGGCACGGATGCCCGAGTTCCATCGACCGGAAATGCCCGATTACCATATCCACGAATATGCCCCCCTCATCGACTCTTCCGACATGACGCCGGCAGACTGGCAGCGCATCGCCGAGGATATCAAGAGCAACTACGACAAGTACGACGGTTTCGTCATTCTGCACGGCACCGACACCATGTCGTTCACCGCGTCTGCGCTCTCCTTCATGCTCGAAGATCTGCACAAGCCGGTCATCATCACCGGCTCCCAGATCCCCCTGGCCGAGCTGCGCTCGGACGGTCAGCAGAACCTGCTCAACGCCCTCTACATCGCGGCCAACTACCCGATCCACGAGGTGACGCTCTTCTTCAACAATCAGCTCTATCGCGGCAACCGCAGCAAGAAGGTGCATGCCGACGGCTTCCACGCCTTCGACTCGCCCAACTACCCGCCCCTGCTCAATGCCGGTATCGCCATCTCCCTGGAGGCAGGTGAGCTGGGCGTGCCGTGCGATCGCCCCCTGGTGCTGCACGACATCACCCCCCAGCCCATCGGGGTGGTGACCCTCTATCCGGGGATCTCGGCGGAGGTGATAGCGAACATCCTGCAACAGCCGGTGCGTGCGCTGATCCTGCTCTCTTTCGGGGTGGGCAATGCGCCCCAGAACCCGGCCATGCTGGCGCTGCTCTCCGAGGCATCTGCCCGGGGCGTCATCATCGTCAACCTGAGCCAGTGCCTGCACGGCAAGGTCAACATGGGGGGCTATGCCACCGGCAACGCCCTCTCCCGTGCGGGAGTCATCTCGGGCTTTGACATGACCGCCGAGGCGGCGCTCACCAAGCTGCACTTCCTGCTGAGCCAGGATCTGCCGGCGCCGCGCATCCGCGAGCTGATGCAGCAGTCCCTGCGGGGTGAACTGACCCCCTGACTTTCCCTCTCACCCTAACCCTCTCACAGCGGGAGAGGGGATAGATCGAGGTGGCGAGGTTTGCCATGAAGATCGCCGGCAGGTGGCCCGCTGACTGCTCGCAGGTGCGTGCCAGCTCCCTTCTCCCCTGGTGGGAGAAGGGCCGGGGATGAGGGGGATGAGTCATCCTGCATAGAGAGGAAAAAAAGAGGGGAGCCATTATGGCTCCCCTCTTTCGTTTCGTTACCGCGATAGGTGACGTGCGGCCTGCCTCAGTGGCTAAGGTCGACCCGCACTATCTCTTCCTCATCGCGATACTGGCGCTTGAGCTCGCTCTTGCTCTTCATCACGATCTCGCCGTCACGGCCGATGTTCATGTGCTCGGGGTTCTCAAGGTGCATCGCCTGCCAGGCCATCACGGCCTGCAGGGAGGTGGCCTTCTGCTCCTCGGTGAGGGGCTTGCCATCCGGCCATTTGCCGAGCTCGACCGCAGTCTTGAGCCGCTCGTACACCTCTTTGGGCATCTGCGCTATCGCTTGTTGAAACGTCACTTGCTGAGACGACATCCGGCCTCTCCTTGAAAATTGAGCCATGAACATGGGTTCCGGCGGGCAGATCCTGTCGGACTATACCGGTAGATCCTGGCGGACTACGCCAGCCATCTGCTCCATCACCCGCACGACCTGACAACTGTACCCGAACTCGTTGTCATACCACACGTAGAGCACGCAGTGATCCCCCTCGGCGATGGTGGCCTGGGAGTCGACGATGCCCGCAAAACGGGAGCCCACCATGTCGGAGGAGACCAGCTCGGTGCTGGCGCTGAAGTCGATCTGGCGATGCAGGGCCGAGCTCAGCGCCATCTGCTGTAGATAGGCGTTGAGGCTCTCCCGATCGGTGGTCTGTTCCAGCGACAGGTTGATGATGGCCAAGGACACGTTGGGTGTGGGCACCCGGATGGCGTTGCCGGTCAACTTGCCCTTGAGCTCCGGCAGCGCCTTGGCCACCGCCTTGGCGGCGCCGGTGCTGGTCATCACCATGTTGAGGGCTGCGCTGCGACCGCGGCGCTCGCCTTTGTGATAGTTGTCGATGAGGTTCTGATCGTTGGTGTAGGAGTGGACCGTCTCCACGTGGCCGTGGCGGATGCCGTACTTGTCCTGCATCACCTTGAGCACCGGGGTGATGGCGTTGGTGGTGCAGGAGGCGGCGGAGACTATCTTGTCATCCGGACCTATCACCTCGTGGTTGACCCCGAACACCACGTTCTTCATCTCCCCCTTGCCGGGGGCGGTCAGCAGTACCCGGGCGGCGCCGCGGGCCTTGAGGTGCTCGGACAGGCCCGCCTCGTCACGCCAGACGCCGGTGTTGTCAACGATCAGCGCATTGTCGATGCCGTAGGCGGTGTAGTCGATGTCGGCCGGGCTGTTGGCGTAGATCACCTGGATGAAGGTGCCATTGGCGATGATGGCGCTGCGTTCCACATCCACCTCGATGGAGCCGTTGAAGGGGCCGTGCACCGAATCGCGGCGCAGCAGGCTGGCACGTTTCTCCAGATCCCCGTCGCGACCGCCGCGCACCACGATGGCGCGCAGGCGCAGGGAGTTGGCGGCGCCGGTGCGCTCGATGAGCAGACGGGCCAGCAGACGGCCGATGCGGCCGAAGCCGTAGAGCACCACGTCGGTCGGGGCGGGCACGGCACTGCGGTTCAGGGCCGGTGCCAGCTTGGCGCGCAGATAGTCCTCGATGCCGGCTTCATCCTGGTGATCCTGCCAGTAGCCCACGGCCAGTTTGCCGAGATCGACTTCGGCGGCGGTGGGGTTCAGGGCGACGATGGCGCGCAGGAGAGGGAAGCTTTGCTGGATGGGCAGCGGGGTGCCCTGGTGGCGGCGAACGACCCGGTGGGCCTTGAGGATATCGATGGTGGAGGCGTTTTGCAGCGGGCGTCCGTAGAGGGTGATCTCTATCCCTTGCTGTCGGTAGAGGCGACCTATCAAGGGTTGCATGGCTTCGGCGAGCTCCTGGCTCTCCTGCCACGCCTGCAAGTAGTGCTCGTGGGTCATTAACCAGATCCTTTTATTTCACGTTGTTGAAGCAAGTTGCCTGGGCAAATTGAAATTCGTCGAAGGCAGATCAGTGTAGGGCTGATGGTTTCGTTATATTATTCTGCAATCGCGGCCTTATACGGCGCGCGCATTGTAATGGATATGTAGCCTGTTTGCTAGTTGGCGGTGGCCGGTGCGGGTTGCGATTGTTATCAACCAGATGTGAACCATGACCCTATTCTCACAGCGTCCGTTACTGCTTTCCCTCGCTTGTTGCCTGACGTTGACGGCCTGCGACGACGACAGGATCCACAACATCTGCTCCCAATATCCCGCCCTGTGCGCGGACCTGGTGGACGACGGCTGGTGTCGCTATGAGCGCAGCGACGTCATTCGCGGTCGTTACTATCTCCAGGAAGAGGGAACGGACAGGCGCAAGTACGATCTGATGCGCGGCCTGGAGCGTTATCTGCAGTGCGCCGAGCACTCCACCAACATCGAGTACAAGCGGGCCAGGGAGCAGAAGAGCCCCAGAGTGGAAGGGATGCTGGCCGCCGGCCGTCAACTGGAACAGCTGGATGCGCAAACCCGGAACTCCCAGGATCCCTACCTGCTGCTCTGGCACTGGACCAACAACACCAGTCCCGAGGCCCGCGCCAGCTTCCTCGCGCAGGAGGGGACGCCGAGCCTCGAGGAGCCCGAGCTGCAACTGGCGCTCGGCGGCATCTATGCCAAGAGCGAGCCCGAGAAGGCCATCAGGCTGATGCACCATGCGCTCTCCCTCTATCGGGAGGGGGACAAGGTCAACAGCCGGATCCTCACCGCCCTCAGCACCCTCTACATGGGGCAGAAGCGATTTGATCAGGCCTATCTGTGGGGCAAGGTGAGCGAGTCATTCCAGGAGAGCCCCGAGGTCTCCGCCACCCGGCTCGGCATTTACCATGCCATCGGCAAGGAGGAGCAGGAGACGCTGGACGACCAGGCGGCCACCATCGTCGATGCACTCAGGCAGGGGAGCTACCGCACACCATGAATCCGACCCTGACAGAGGTCCGGGAGTGGGCCCATCCCTTCGATATCCGCCTCGTCCACGGCCAGATCCGCGGCGAGGACAGGGTGCTTGAACGGGCCACGGTGAGGGCCGTGGTGATGCGTGGTGATCGACTGCTGCTGGTGCACTCCCGCGTCAACGGGGATCTCATGTTCCCCGGTGGCGGCATCGAGCACGGGGAGGCGCACGATGCGGCCTTGGCCCGGGAGCTGCGGGAAGAGTGTGGCGCCGAGCTGGTGGCCGTGGGCCCCCTGCTGGGAGAGACCCGGGAGTATCGTGCCGCGCGCGAGCCGGATTACGATGCCTACTGCATCCGATCGTCCTATTACCTCTGCCGGGTCGGGGAGGACTGGAGTGCGCCGCGTCCCCAGCCCTACGAGATCCGCCTCGGCTTCACGCCGGGCTGGTTCCCCCTGGCCGAGGCCCTGCAAACCAACAAGACCCAGCTGGCGGGTCCCTGTCCACAGTGGACGGCGCGAGAGACCCGGGTGCTGGCAGAGTTGCACCGCTGGCAAGCGTCCGGCTTGCTGACCTGACAAGGCCGCTTGCCCCATAAAAAAACCGCCTGTCGGCGGTTTTTTTATGGCTGTCCCCGGCGTCAGGGGAGACAGACCGGGCAGAAGGCGTAGGTGCCCTGGGGATCGTTGAAGCGGGTCAGCGGGTCCAGAGTGCGGTTCATCTCCAGCAGCGCCTTGCCAAGCCCGGTGGGCAGCCAGCTTTGCAGGTGCGGGGCCAGCGCCTGGGCGCTGCTGTCAAACAGCTCGCGCAGGAACTTGTCCCTGGCAGACTCTTCCGGTGCGATGGGGGTGACCTGCCAACTCTTGAGGTTGGCGAGATCGGCGGCCGCCTTGAGGGCGTCATCCAGATTGCCGAACTCGTCCACCAGCCCCAGTGCCTTGGCATCCTGCCCGGTCCAGACCCGGCCTTCGGCGGCTTTTTCCGCCTCTTCCGGGCTAAGGCCCCGGCCCTTGCCCACCAGGCCGACAAAGCGCTGATAGGTGTCTTCCACGCTCAGTTGAATGGCTTCACCCACGTGATCCGGCAGGGCACGGGTCAGCCCGACCCCCACGAAGTCGGTGGTGCCGACGCCGTCGGTGTGTACCCCGTACTGGGAGAGCGCCTTGTCGATGGTGGCGAACATGCCGAACACCCCGATGGAGCCGGTGAGGGTGGTGGGGGAGGCGAAGATCTTGTCCGCATCGGCGGAGATCCAGTAGCCACCGGAGGCGGCGTAGCTGCCCATGGAGATGACCACCGGCTTGCCTGCCTGTTTCAGGGCCAGCAATTCGGCGCGGATCTGCTCGGCGGCGAAGGCGCTGCCGCCCGGGCTGTCCACTCGCAGCACCACGGCTTTCACCTGATCGTCACGGCGGGCTTCGGCCAGCAGATCGGCAAGGCTGTCGCCACCGATGGTGCCGGCAGGCTGGACGCCATCCATGATGGCGCCGCTGGCGGTGATGAGGCCTACCTCATCCTTGCCGCTCTGGGGGTACTGCTCCGGGATGGCGGCCAGATACTCTTTCAGGCCCACGCCTTTCCAGCCGTGATCATCGGCCTCGCCCACTTCCTTGATCACCGCCTGGGTCATCTCGTCGCGGGTGGCGAGCTGATCCACCAGACCGTTGTCGAGGGCGTAGCTGGCCGCATTGCCACCGGCCTTGCGCAGCAGTTCGAGGAAGTGATCCTTGTTCGGTGCCACGGCATCCGGTTCGATCTCCCGCTGCTCCGCCACGTCGGTCACATAGGATTGCCACAGCTGATCCAGCCAGCGCTGGTTCGCCTCCTTGCTCTCGGGGGACATCTCGTCCCGGGTGTAGGGCTCGACAAAGGATTTGTAGGTGCCGACCTTGAAGACGTGCGGGGTGATGTTGAGCTTCTCCAGTGCCGACTTGAAGTAGGTCTGGTAGACACCCAGCCCCTCGATCACCACGGCACCACTCTGGTTGAGCAGCACGTGGTCGGCGTGGGCGGCGAGCAGATAGGCCCCCTGGCTGTAGTAGTCTGCCATGGCGATGACCGGCTTGCCGCTCTCCTTGAAGGCGTCGATGGCGGCCGTCACCTCCTGCAGTTTGGAGAGGCTGGCCCCTTGCAGACCCTGGGGCTTGATCACCAGCGCCTTGATGCGATCGTCATTCCCCGCGCTCTTGATGGCCCACAGCAGATCGGAGAGGACGATTTCGCTTGGCTGCTCGTCCCCCTTGTCCATCTGCCTGAGCAGTTGCACCGTGGGATCGGTCTGGGTGCGCTGTTCTACCAGCACACCGGAGAGATTGAGGGTGAGCGCCCCCTCGATGGGGGTGCTTGGGGTCTCGCTCTGGCTGACGCTGAAGACAATGACCAGCACGACGAGAAGAAACAGCAGGTTGACCAGCATCAAGCGGGTAAAGTTGAGCAGGCGCCAGAGGCTGCGAAAGAGCCATCCCAGACCTTTGAAAATAGACATAGCTGCGTTGTCGCCCTGTTAATGGGTTGAGAGCAGCCATTATTAACCAGTTGCGCAGCCAATTGCCATTTCCCCTTGAGTCGACTGCCTCCCCGCCACTTCGGAACACGGTTGTTCGCTGAAAAAATGTCCAAACATTTGTTTGAAAAAGAGTTTTCGATTCTTTACTCTAGCTTCAGTTTGATAACAAAAAATTAACTGAAAGGCCCGATGAGCCGGCCCCATCTCCACCCACCCCCTTCTTTTTACTGCCCGTCACCCGAGGCAGCCAGGAAGGCTGGAGCATGACCCCGTGCACATCGACCTCGACAAGGAGTGCATCATGAGCCGTTATCCCACGCTGCTGACCCCCCTCGATCTGGGTTTTACCCAGTTGCGCAACCGCGTACTGATGGGGTCCATGCACACCGGCCTCGAGGAGGAAAAGGGGGGCTTTGACAAGCTGGCCGCCTTCTATGGCGAGCGGGCCCGTGGCGGGGTCGGTCTCATCGTGACCGGCGGTATCGCCCCCAATTTGCGGGGGCGGCTGGTGCCCCACGGCTCCCAGCTGAGCTTTCCCTGGCAGGTAGCCAAACACCGCAAGGTGACCGAGGCAGTGCACCGGGAAGGGGGCAAGATAGCGCTGCAGATCCTTCATGCGGGCCGCTACGCCTACCATCCGTTCAGCCTGGCGCCGAGCGCCCTCAAGGCTCCCATCTCCCCGTTCAAGCCGCGGGCCATGAGCGAGCGGCAGATCCGCGGCACCATTCGCGACTTCGCCGCCACTGCGGCGTTGGCCAAGGCGGCCGGTTATGACGGGGTCGAGGTGATGGGCTCTGAAGGCTATCTCATCAACCAGTTCATCTGCGAACGCACCAACAAGCGCACCGATGGCTGGGGCGGCAGCAGCGAAAACCGCATGCGCTTCCCGGTGGAGATTGTCCGCGCCATCCGTGAGCGGGTGGGCACGGATTTCATCATCATCTTCCGCCTCTCCATGCTGGACCTGGTGGAGCAGGGCTCCTCCCTTGAGGAAGTGATCGCACTTGGCCGGGCACTGGAGCAGGTGGGGGTCACCCTCATCAACACCGGTATCGGCTGGCACGAGGCGCGCATTCCCACCATCGCCACCAGCGTGCCGCGCGGTGCCTTCAGCTGGGTGACCGCCGAGCTGAAAAAGCACCTCAAGGTGCCCCTCATCACCACCAACCGCATCAACACCCCCGAGGTGGCGGAGCGCATCCTGGCGGGGGGGGAGGCGGACATGGTCTCCATGGCGCGCCCCTTCCTGGCGGACCCCGAATTCGTCATCAAGGCGGCTGAAGACAGGGCGGACGAGATCAACACCTGCATCGCCTGCAACCAGGCCTGCCTCGACCACGTGTTCAAGCAAAAGCGTGCCTCCTGCCTGGTCAATCCCCGCGCCTGTTTCGAGACCGAGTTGACGTTTGGCCGGGTGCCCCAGCCCAAGAAGCTGGCGGTGGTGGGGGCGGGTCCTGCGGGGCTGGCGTTTGCCTGCTACGCCGCCGAGCGCGGCCATCAGGTGAGCCTGTTCGATCAGGCGAGCGAAATCGGCGGCCAGTTCAACTTTGCCAAGCAGATCCCGGGCAAGGAGGAGTTTCAAGAAACCCTGCGCTACTTCGCCAAGCGGCTGGAGAAGTGCGGCGTCGAGCTCTATCTGGGCCAGCGCCAGAGTGCCGAGAGCCTGCTGGGCGGCGGTTTTGACGAGGTGATCCTCGCCACCGGCATCCGCCCGCGCACCCCCAATATCCCGGGTATCGAGCACCCCAAGGTGTTGAGCTATCTGGATGTGCTGCGGGATCACAAGCCGGTTGGCGAGAAGGTGGCGGTCATCGGCGCCGGCGGCATCGGCTTCGATGTGGCCGAATACCTGGTGGAAAAGAGAGGATCGCCGGATGCTGAAAGCCATCGCGATCACTGGCTCAAGGAGTGGGGTATCGACAAGCAACTGGGTGAGCGCGGCGGCCTGACTACCCCCGAAATCGATGCCCCCGAGCGCCAGATCTGGTTGCTCCAGCGCAAGGAGAGCAAGGTGGGCGACGGCCTTGGCAAGACCACCGGCTGGATCCATCGCACCGTGCTCAAGAATCGCAAGGTGCAGATGCTCTCCGGCGTCCAGTACCTGCGTATCGACGATGCCGGGCTTCACATCCAGGTGGGCGACCAGCAGCAGTGCCTGCCGGTGGATCAGGTGATCATCTGTGCCGGACAGGAGCCCCTCAAGGAGTTGCAGGCCGGTCTGCAGGCTGCTGGCAAGCCGGTGCACATCATCGGCGGTGCCGACGTGGCCGCCGAGCTGGATGCCAAACGCGCCATCCGTCAAGGGGCGGAGCTGGCTGCCGTCATCTAGCCTCCCGGCCCTTTCGTATCCTGACAAACCCCTGAACCTCAGGGGTTTTCTTCATCTGGTGCTGTGCTAAGGTAGCGCCATCATCGCCTTTGACAAGGAACTGCCCCATGGATGCCCTCCATCTGTTACTCAATCGCCACTCCTGTGGTCGTCTGGCCGAGCCTGCCCCGAGTGGCGAAGTGCTCGACAATATCCTCAAGGCCGGGCTGCGGGCGCCGGATCACGGCACTCTGACCCCCTGGCAGTTCATCCTGTTCGAAGGGGAGGGGCGTGAGCGTCTGGGGACATTGCTGGCCGATGCCGCCCATGCCCGTGGCGAGGATGCGGACAGTGTCGAGAAGTGCCGCGCCGCGCCACTGCGTGCTCCCCTGGTGATCGCGGTGGCGACCCGTTATCAGGCGCACCCCAAGGTACCGAAACTGGAGCAGGAGCTCTCTGCCGGTTGCGCCCTGATGGCGATGCAGATGGCGGCCCAAGCCCAGGGCTTCAACGGCATCTGGCGTTCCGGCTGGTTCATCTTCGACGAGCAGATCCATGGTGCACTGGGGCTGGCACCGGAGGATCAACTGGTGGGCTTCCTCTACCTTGGCACCCCCATGCTGGAGGCCCGCAAGCTGCGCGAGTTGCCCATTCAGGACTTCGTGCGCAGCTTCTGAAGCGCAGAACGCCAAAAGCCCTGATTATTCAGGGCTTTTTTGTTTTCTGACAAAGCCGTCAGGCTGTACTGATAAATGCGCACTTGCCAAGAGGGTAGAAGGGGGTTGGCCGGACATTTTTTGAATTGTGAGAGATTCTTCTCACTCCTGGTTTATTACGCTATGTAAAACGTTTGCGCCACGTTATTATCCCACTGCCAGTTTAGAAGGTGACCCCTTCTAATTTTCTGCGATGAGAGTCGCAATTCCGTAGCACCTTTTTAGAGCCCAACGTCTTGATGACATTGGGCTTCATTTTTTGTAGGGCTGGCACGTCAGCGTTCTTTCTCCTCCGCCTCTTCTCTACCTCACCCGGCCTCTTTGTGGCGATCTTTTGCACAGTCATTGATGTGGCCTCGATTGGAATCAGGATCAGGGTCAAATATCCTGCATTTGCAGGTGAAATCCGGCCCGGGATCCGCCAGCATCGGCAGAGACAAGAGAGCCAGAGGCTTCCCTTCGACGTCGACTGCCCGCACCTATGCCATCCGGAGGCCATATGTGGTTCAACCGCAAGCTTGAAAAAGAGAATCAACAGCTCAGGGAGGCGATGCTTCTCAAAGAGCAGCAGCACCAGAGCGAGCTGGCCGAATTGCGTGCCACCATCGGTGAATACGAGCACATGCAGCGCACCAGCCGGGAGCGTGGCGATCTCTTCAATCAGGTGATCTCCTGCCAGAACCAGGGAGGTGAAATGCTGCAGAGCGTGCGGGAAGCACTGGCCGGCAGTGCCGAGCACCTGATGGCGGAAAAGGGGGCGCTCTGCGAGCTGGATCAGCTCTTTGCCCAGACCCGGGGCGCCATCACCCGTCTCTCCGATCGCGCCCATGCCATCACGGATGAGGCGGCTCGCAGCCTCGCAGCCGTCCATCAGCTCGATGCCAGCACATCCGCCATCAACCAGTTCGTGACCGCCATCCAGGGCATTTCGGATCAGACCAACCTGCTGGCACTCAATGCGGCCATTGAGGCGGCCAGGGCCGGTGAAGCTGGTCGAGGATTCGCCGTGGTCGCCGATGAGGTGCGTCAGCTGGCGAGCAAGGCTCATGAAGCCAGCAGCCAGATCGAGGTGCTGGTCAGACAGATAGTGGCACAGGCGCAGGAGATCAAGTCCATCATCGATGACAACCAGGCCAGTGCCGCCGAGGTGGCGACCTCCTCCTCCCAGATCGATGTGGTGGTGACCCAGGTGCTGGCACAATCAGGCCGGATGCAGCAGGTGATACACAGTGCGGCCTCCACCTCCTTCCTCAATACCACCAAGCTGGATCACGCTGTCTGGAAGAACACCATCTATCGGCTCATCGATCAGCAGCATTTTCACGAGCCGGTGAGCGACCACGCTCAGTGCAGGCTGGGCAAATGGTATTTCGAGGGGCAGGGTGCGGAGCTCTTCGCCCACAAGCCGGGCTTTCGTGAACTGGACGGGCCCCACAAACGGGTCCATGAGAGCGGCAAGGCCGCCCTGCACGCGCGCGAGCAGGGGGATATCAAAAGCATGGTCGAGCAGCTCAAGACCATGGAAAACGCCAGCATGCAGGTGGTGCACTGCATCGACCGCTTGCTGGAAAGCGCCTGAGCGAGCCTCTGGCCTTCCGCTCAACCTTTGACTGGCAGCAGCCGTGCCGGGTTGCCTGCCACCCTGGCACCGGCCGGTACATCTCTGGTCACGACCGAGCCCGCACCCACGACGGCTTCCCGCCCTATGGTGACGCCGGGAAGCAGAATGGCGCCGCCGCCTATCCAGACCCTGTCTTCGATGGTGACCGGCAGCGCCGTCTCAACCCCCTGAATGCGCTCATCGGCGTCCAGCGCATGGGCGGCGGTGTAGATCTGCACGTTCGGCCCAATCATCACCTCGGCACCGATGTGAATGGGGGCATTGTCCAGCAGGGTGGCCCCCATGTTGATGTAGCTGCCCTTGCCAAGGTGGATGTGGCGGCCATAGGTGCAGTAGAAGGGTGGGCAGATGAAGGCACCCTGTGCCAGCTCGCCGACGATCTGCAGCAGCAGTGCCAGCTGTTCATCCTCCTCGTCGCTGCGATTGAAGCGGCGGTACAGGCGGGCCGTCTCCCGGCGCAACAGATCCAGCTCTGGCGCCATGCAGTTGTAAGGCTGGCTGGCGATCATCTTATCGTATTCGGTCATGACTGGGCCTCGATGGGGTGGAGGAAGAGAGGATAAGTCATCGGGAGGCAGAGAAGCGTGAGGCTCTCCCCAGAGTGGGCAGAAGGAGAACGGCGTCCGGAAACGACAAGGGCACCCTGGGGTGCCCTTGTCGTTCAGCGACCTAAGTGTTGCCGCTGTGGCCTGTTGCTTGTCAGCCGAGTGTGCGGCCGATGGGTTGGCAACTGCCGTGGCTTGTTTTGCGGCCGATGGGTTGGTTGCCACAGTAGCTTGTTGCTTATCAGCCGAGTTTGCGGCCGGAGAGGCGGCACCACTCTTCCTTCACCGCAGTCGGGTCCATCTCGAACCACTGGCCATAGATGGTCTCCAGCTCTGGCGCCTGGCTTTCCAGCACGCCGGAGAGGGCCATCAGGCTGCCCGCCTTGCCGTGGCCGGCGATAAGCGGCGCCAGTTCCCGCAGCGGGCCGGCCAGGATGTTGGCGACCACCACGTCCGCTTCGACGTCTTGCGGCTGATCCGCCGGCAGGTAGAGTTCGATCTGGTCGGCAACGCCATTTCGCTCGGCGTTGTCACGGCTGGCCTGGATGGCCTGAGGATCGATGTCGATGCCGATGACCCGGGCAGCCCCCAGTTTCAGGGCGGCGATGCCGAGGATGCCGGAGCCGCAACCAAAGTCGACGACGGTTTTGCCGGCCAGATCCAGCCCGTCCAGCCACTGCAGGCAGAGTGCCGTGGTGGGGTGGGTACCGGTGCCGAAGGCCAGGCCCGGGTCCAGCATGACGTTGACCGCATCGGGGTTCGGCACGTCGCGCCAGCTCGGGCAGATCCAGAGCCGCTCGCCGAACTGCATGGGGTGGAAGTGATCCATCCACTCGCGCACCCAGTCCTTGTCTTCCAGCTGTTCGACCTTGTAGCCCACGTCTTCTCCGAAGATCTGCTGGAAGAAGGCGATGGTGGGAGCCGGATCGGTTTCGGCATCGAACAGTCCCATTACTTCGGTCTCGCCCCAGAGCGGGGTTTCACCGGGCATGGGCTCATAGACGGGCACATCCTTGGCATCCATAAAGGTCACCGCCTGGGCCCCACGCCCCAGCAGCATGTTGCTCACCTTGTCTGCGGTCTTGGCAGTGGCGTTGATTCGAATTTGTATCCAGGGCATGGCGTCGGCTCTTCATAAATGTGAAACCGCGGGATTCTATCATCATGGGCCCGTGCTGTCGTGGTTTGACCATGGTCTCATGGGGAAGGGAGGTAACTCTGCCAAGTTGGCACGGTTAATGTATTCCTTCATGGGTGACGGGAAGCAACTTGTTCCCGCTGAATGCTTTGCTCTATGAAGTTCCGTCATCTTTTTTCAGCCACCTTCGGGTGGCTTTTTTTATGCCGGTGCGCTGAAAAGCGGTTAATTGGGAGGGAAAAGCAGAGATTGGCACGCTATCTGCAAAGTTACAGATGTCCTGCATAAGGATATGTGTGTGATTGTTACCCCAACGTTCAGGTTTTTAGGGCCATCCCGACGGGATGGCCTCTTTTTTATGGTTTTTTCGGGGGAGATGCCCCGTCAGGGACAAAGGTTACCTGCGGGGCTGTGCACTCTTGGGGCTTGTCACTGGTGATTTCACCCCATGATGGTGCATTTATTTACCTAAAAGGGAATAGGCTGGACGGTAAGGCCCGCTTGGGCTGCGCCTCAGCGATGGAAACCGCTCATGTCGATCACCAGCTTGCCCACCATGCGACCCGCTTCCAGCTCGGCATGAGCCCGGGCCAGGGTGAGGGGCGTCAGTTCGGGCACCACCTTGCTGAGGGTGGTCTTGAGCACCCCTTCATCGATCAGGGCCGAGACCCGGCCGAGCAGGTTGTGCTGCTCGATCATGTCCGGGGTCTGGAACAGGGAGCGGGTAAACATGAACTCCTGGCTGAAGGTGACGCTCTTGGGTTTGAGCAGACCCAGATCCCAGGGTTCACTGGACTCGGCGATGGTGCAGATATGGCCAAACGGACGGATGAGGCTGGCCATGGTGTTCCAGTGCTGCTCGGTGGCGTTGGTGCAGAAGATGGCATCCACCTCGCTGATGCCGAGCGCCTTGAGCTCCGCCTGCAGATGGTGATGGCTCACCACCTGGTGTGCCCCCATGTCCAGGCACCACTCCCGGGTTTCGGGGCGCGATGCGGTGGCGATCACCTCCATGCCGGTAAGCTGGCGGGCGAGCTGGATGGCGATGGAACCGACTCCGCCGGCGCCCCCGATGATCAGCAGTCGCCCGGTGCTTTCGCGGGTAAGGCTCATGCGCTCGAACAGGGTTTCCCAGGCGGTGATGGCGGTGAGCGGCAGGGCGGCGGCTTCCAGATCGGTCAGGGTGACTGGGGCGATGGCGGCAATGCGCTCGTCCACCAGTTGCAGGGCGCTGTTGCTGCCCGGGCGGCTGATGTCGCCTGCATACCAGACCCTGTCACCGGCCTTGAACAGGGTGACGTCGCTACCGACGGCGATCACCTCGCCCACGGCGTCCCAGCCCAGCACGCGGGGGCTGCTTTCGACCTTGTCCTTGGGGGCGCGTACCTTGGTGTCGACCGGATTGATGGAGGTGGCGTTGACCCGTACCAGCAGATCCCGCGGGCCCGGTGTCGGATCGGGCAGATCGCTCTCGATGAAGCAGTGGGGGTGGTTGCTTGGCAGATAGTGAGTCAGGGCGATGGCTTTCATGGCTTTTCCTTTCAAATAGCAGTGTTCGGGATTGCCACTCACTCTAGTCTGGATGATTATCAAGATTAAGATGGGTAATTGGTAAAGACTGTTTGAATATATGAACAATGTCGAACTGGAGTTGATGGGGCTGTTCGCCACCGTGGTGGAGCAGGGGAGCTTCACCGGGGCGGCCGAGGTGCTCGGCATGCCCAAGTCCTCGGTGAGCCAGAAGATCTCGCGCCTCGAATCCCGGCTCGGGGTGAGGTTGCTGCAACGCACCACCCGCAGGCTCAGCCTGACGCCCCAGGGGGAGGTCTATGTGGCCCATTGTCAGGAGCTGCTGGCACTGGCGCGCAGCGCCAATCTGGCGATGGCGCGGTTGCGCGCGGCTCCTGGAGGGCGGGTGCGGATCACTGCTCCCGAAGCCACGGGAACCTTGCTGCTTGGCCGGATACTGGCCGAATTTCGCGCCCTCTATCCCGAGGTGGTGCTGGAGCTGACCCTTTGCGATGAACAGCTGGATCTGGTGGGGGAAGGTTACGATCTGGCGCTGCGGGCAGCGCCGCTGAAAGATTCCAGCCTCATCTGCCGGCGCATCGGCCAGGTGGCGCGCCATCTGGTGGCATCTCCCGGTTACCTGGCGGACAACGGGACGCCGCTCCAGCTCTCGGAGCTGGCCGGACACGCCTGCCTGGTACATGGCTCCTTGCCGGTGTGGCCATTGCAGGAGGGGGGCTGGCGCCCTCGCGGGGCCTGCCAGAGCAACAGCCTGCTGGCGCTGCGGGAGCTGGCACTCCATGACGGGGGGATTGCCCTGCTGCCGGCCCATGTCTGCGGCGACGATCTGGCGGCGGGGCGACTGCTCAAGGTGCTGCCGGATCTCCTGGTTCCGGTGAACCCCTTCTATCTCATCTACCCGAGCCGGGAACACCTGGCCCCCGCCCTTCGCAGCCTGATGGACTTCGTGGCCGAGCGTCTTCCCTTTGCCTGATCACTGGTGCTGGCCAAGGGGAGCCTGAGCCGGTTCGAGACCGAGCGGGACCGACTGGCGTTCCGCCAGCATGCGGATCTGCCCTTCGATGAGGCCGGCATGGGGGCCGAGCACCAGCACCAGCTGATGTTCGTTCAGCACGATCCAGGAGAGGCAACCCAGTCTGGCCAGGCAGGATTGATCCACCAGGGCCATGTCGCGAACCCGCAGGCTGAGGCGGGTCAGGCAGACGCTCATGGCCTGCAGGTTGTCCATGCCCCCCAGCATCTTGAGGTACTGGATAGCCAGCATCTGGGGATCGGTGGGGGCCACGGTCGCGAGCCGGGAGAGATCCTCGGCGATGGGTTTGCCCGGCAGACTGAGGGGGGCGTGTTCCAGCAGCCGGGAGAAGAGCAGGGCATAGACGACGAAGAAGAGGATGCCCAGGGGGATGAGCCAGAAGCTGTGCAGACCGGCGTGGTAGCTCAGGACCAGGTCCAGCAATCCGGCAGAAAAGTAGCTGCCCACCTGGATGTCGAGCCCGCTGCAGATGGCCAGCGACAGCCCGGTCAGCAGGGCATGGGCCAGAAACAGCCAGGGAGCGGTGAAGGCAAACAGGAACTCGATGGGCTCCGTGATGCCCACCAGTGCCGAGGTGAGCGCCAGGGTGAGCAGCAGCCCTCCCTGGGGCAGTTGTTGCATCCGCTGGCGATGGATCCAGATGGCAAAACAGGCACCGGGCAGGCCGAACATGATGACCGGATAGAGCCCGGCCACATAGCCTTCATGCAGCGGCTGGGCGGTCGAGAGGGCTTGCAGGTTGCTCTCCCCCAGCCCGATGAGGCTGCCCAGCACCTGGTGCAGGCCGAGGGGGATCAGCAGCCGGTTCAGCACGCCGTAGCAGAAGGCGCCAAATGGCGTGGTGAGCAGATCGGAGGCGAGCAGGGTGAGCCCCTGTTCCAGCAGCGGCCAGAGGATGGAGAGGGGAAGCACCAGCAGCAGGCAGGCCAGCGCCGAGAGCAACATGCCCGGCAGATCTTCCTGCAGCGGGCGCAACCAGCCCGGCAGCCGCAGAGCGCGGGCCCGGGAGCAGACCATGGCGGTGACGAGCCCGGCCAGCAGGCCGCAGATCATGTCCGCATGCAGCCCGGGCACCAGGGTGCTCAGCGCCGAGCTCAGCAGCAGGAAGTTGACCGCACCGGCGAGCGCCTGGGCTCCTTGCCCCTGGCGACTCAACCCGAAGGCAATGGCCACCGCATAGATGAGCGGCATCTGGCTGAAGAGGGCGCGACCGGCGAGGGAGAGCACGGCGAGATCCAGCACGTCCGGTTGGCCGAGCCGGTGGAGCAGGGCGGCCAGGGGCAGGATGGAGACGGGCAGCAATAGGGCATAGCCGAGGCGCTGCAGGGACTGGGTCAGGATCTTTCTGGCGTTCTGGACTGGCATGGGGGCACGGTATTTGTGACGTGGCGCACATTTTACCCGTGAGCCCCCATTTGGGAATAGGCGAGCCTTCCTTTATTGATCCTTTTCTTAATTTTGATCAAACAATCGACGGACACGCTGATCCGGGGCAGGAGTGAGCAGGCTGACCAGGACAAAGGCCGCCAGGCCAAGGGCCAGGCTCGGGACGATGGCGTGCAGACCGGCCAGCTTGATCCCCCACTGGCTCAAGGTGCCGTAACAGAGGATGCCGCAGACCATGCTGGCCAGGGCTCCCGGGCCGTTGGCCCTGGACCAGTAAAGGCCGAGCACCAGGGGCCAGAGGAAGACCGCCTGCAGGCCGCCGAAGGCGAGCAGATTGAGCCAGATGATCATCTCGGGGGGCTGGAGCGCCGCCAGCAGCACCAGGGTACCCAGGATCAGGGTGCAGAGCAGGGAGAGGCGCGGCACCCGGACCTCCAGCTTCTCCTGCCTGGGGTTGAGGTAATTGAGGTAGAGATCTTTCACCAGGGTGGCGGAGGCCTGGATCAGCTGGGAGTCGATGGTGGACATGATGGCCGCCATGGGGGCGGCCAGGAAGACCCCGGCCAGCCAGGGGGGGAGCACCTCCATCATCAGGGAGGGCATGATCTTGTCCGGGCTGTCCATGCCGGGCAGGATGGCGCGGCCCAGCGCCCCGGCCAGGTGCATGCCGAACATCAGCAGGGCGCAGACGATGGTGCCGATGAGGATGCCCCGGTGCAGCGCCTTGCTGTCCCGGTAGCCAAAGCAGCGCAGCGCCGAGTGGGGCAAGCCCACCACCCCGATGCAGACCAGCACCCAGAAGCTCAGCATGAAGGGCTGGGTCAGCATGTCGCCGGCCCCCTGGGGGCTCACCAGCTTGGGATCTATCTCCTTGAGCTGGTGGACAAGATTCGGCAGCCCGTCACCGGCGATGAGGATGCCCGCCAGCAGGGCGCCAGTGCCGATGAGCATGACGATGCCCTGCAGGGCATCCGTCATCACCACGGCGCGAAAGCCGCCGATCACCGTGTAGAGCAGCACGCAACTGGCAAACAGGAAGAGCCCCTGCTGATAGCTGAGGCCAGTCGCCGTTTCCAGCAGGCGGGCGCCGCCGATGAACTGCACCACCATGGTGGCGATGAAGGCGAGGATGATGGTGACCGAGCCCAGCACGACCACTGCCCTGCTCTGGTAGCGGGCCCACAGCATGTCGTTGATGGTCACCGCGTTGACCCGGCGGGCGATGATGGCGAACTTCTTGCCAAGCACCCCCAGGGTGAGCCAGACGGTGGGCAGCTGGATCATCGCCAGCAACACCCAGCCGAGGCCGACCTTGTAGGCGGCACCCGGCCCGCCGATGAAGGACGATGCAGAGGTATAAGTGGCCACCAGGGTCATGGCGAGCACCAGCCCCCCCATGCTGCGGTTGCCGATGAAGTACTCCTGCATGAAGTTGCCGCCGGTCCGGTGGCGACTAGCCCAGAAACCGACCCCCAGTACCAGCACCAGGTAGATGCAGAGCGGTAGCATCAGCTCAAGATTCATAGGGTGGTACCTCGCTATCCAGGGGAATATCGACGAACAGGCGATCCACCATGAGGGCGCAGAGGCCGATGAACAGCAGGGGCATCAGGATGCAACTGAGCAGGAACCAGAGGGGCAGGTCCCACAGCTCGAGATCCTCGGGGATGAAATAAGCCGAGCCATACCAGGCGACAAAGTAGAGCAGGGTCAGCAGCAGGCAGAAGGCTGCTTCCCGACGGGCGAGTGCGAAACGGTTCACTGTGGCCTCCGACGAGTGAGCGGGGCGCAAGAATAACAAAAAAGGGCCATGTCGCCATGGCCCTTTTTTACGTTGGTGATCCGGGTGGATCGCGCAATATCCCGATGAAAGGGGTCTTTGCAGACCCGACTTCTTGTGCTGGGAGTGGCTGCTCATGCGGCCACCATTGCTCAATGGGTCGGGCCTCAAGCCATTACAGACCCGACTTCTTGTGCAGGTGGAGGCTGTTCTGTGCTGCCACCGTGCTCAATGGGTCGGGCCTCAAGCCATTACAGACCCAACTTCTTGTGCAGGTAGTGGATGTTAGTGCCACCGTGCTGGAAGTTTTCGTCCTTCATGATCTCTTTTTGCAGGGCGATGTTGGTCTTGATCCCTTCCACCACCAGCTCGTCGAGGGAGTGACGCATGCGGGCGATGGCCACGTCGCGGTTCTCCCCGTAGCAGATCAGCTTGCCGATCATGGAGTCGTAGTAGGGGGGGACCTTGTAACCCGCATAGATGTGGGATTCCCAGCGCACGCCCAGGCCGCCCGGTGCGTGGAAGCGCTGGATGAGACCGGGAGAGGGCAGGAAGGTGGCCGGATCTTCGGCATTGATCCGGCACTCGATGGCGTGGCCACGAATGCGGATGTCTTGCTGGGTGATCGACAGGGGCTGACCGGCGGCAATGCGCAGCTGCTCCTTGATGAGGTCGACGCCGGTGACCATCTCGGTGACCGGATGCTCCACCTGGATACGGGTGTTCATCTCGATGAAATAGAACTCGCCGTTCTCGTACAGGAACTCGAAGGTACCTGCACCGCGGTAGCCGATCTCGAGACAGGCGCGCACACAGCGCTCACCGATGAACTTGCGCATCTCGTCGGTGATGCCGGGGGCCGGCGCCTCTTCCACGACCTTCTGGTGACGGCGCTGCATGGAGCAGTCCCGCTCACCCAGATAGAGGGCGGTACCCTGACCGTCAGCCAGCACCTGGATCTCGATGTGGCGCGGGTTCTCCAGGTACTTCTCCATGTAGACCATGTCGTTCTTGAAGAACTGGCCCGCTTCGGATTTGGTCAGCGCGATGGCGGAGGCCAGTTCGGCCTCGTTGCGCACCACGCGCATGCCGCGACCACCACCGCCACCGGCGGCCTTGATGATCACCGGATACCCGATCCGCTTGGCGATGGCGGCGTTGCGCTTGGCATCGTTGTCCACCGGGCCGTCGGAACCGGGTACGCAGGGCACGCCCGCCTTCTTCATCGCCTCGATGGCGGAGACCTTGTCACCCATCAGGCGAATGGTCTCGGCGCGCGGGCCGATGAAGATGAAGCCGGATTTCTCGACCACTTCGGCGAAGTCGGCATTCTCGGAGAGGAAGCCGTAGCCCGGGTGGATGGCGACGGCACCGGTCACCTCGGCGGCGGCTATGATGGCCGGCACATTGAGGTAGGACTCACCGCTGGCAGGTTTGCCGATGCAGATGGTTTCGTCCGCCAGGAGCACATGCTTGAGCTCCCGATCGGCAGTGGAGTGAACGGCCACTGTCTTGATCCCGAGCTCTTTACAGGCGCGCAGGATCCGCAGGGCAATTTCACCGCGGTTGGCGATGACTACTTTGTCCAACATGGGTGGCATTTTCCCTTATTCGATGATGAACAGCGGCTCGTCAAACTCGACGGCCTGACCATTTTCAACCAGGATCGCTTTGATCACGCCGGCCTTGTCAGACTCGATTTGGTTCATCATTTTCATGGCTTCGACGATGCACAGGGTGTCGCCGACATTGACGTGCTGACCGACTTCCACGAACGGCTTGGCTTCCGGGCTGGAGGAGCGGTAGAAGGAGCCCACCATGGGGGAGCGCATCAGATGACCGCTCGGGGCGGCATCGGCAGCAGGCGCAGCGGCTGCTGCCGGAGCAGCGGCAACCGGTGCGGCAACCTGAGCTGCGGCCTGGGGCATGATCATCTGCGGGGCAACGCTAACCTGGCCGGAGAAATTACGGCTGATGCGAACGGACTCTTCCCCTTCGGAGATTTCCAGCTCGGCGATGCCGGACTCTTCAACCAGTTCAATCAGCTTCTTGATTTTGCGGATATCCATTAGCATTCTCTTTCTTCTTTATCTGATCAGTGATTATCAAGCCGCGCGCAACTGATGCACGGCCGCGGTTAAAGCGAATTGGTAACCATCGGCACCCAACCCGCAGATCACCCCCTTGGCGACATCAGACAGATAGGAGTGATGACGGAAGGGCTCCCTGGCATGAACGTTTGACAGGTGAACCTCGATAAAGGGGATGGCCACACCCAGCAGGGCATCGCGCAGGGCAACGCTGGTATGGGTGAAGGCGGCGGGATTGATGATGATGAAATCCACCTGGCCCATGGCCTGATGGATGCGGCCGATCAGCTCGTGCTCGGCATTGGATTGCAGATGTTCCAGGGTGACACCGAGTTCGCTGGCGCTGCGCGTCAGATCGGCGACGATCTCATCGAGCGTCTTGCTGCCGTAGATTCCCGGCTCCCGCTTGCCCAGCAGATTCAGATTGGGGCCGTTAAGCAGGAGGATTCGGTGATGTTGCGACATATTGAGTACATCCTCGATGATTATGCTGCTATCTATCAGCTATCTTTGGACTACCAAAAATCTAGCCAATTTTTGCACAAATCGGTGTGCCCTGACACACAGATTTCGCAATTATATTGATTTCGTGAAAATTAGCAGCATTTTACTGGTCTAATCTCTACATCTGGCTATTTATTGGCCTGATTTGCCCGTAAGCCCTGCCTGCCACCGAACTCTGCCCTGTCCGGATCCCGAAGACAACAAAGCCGGCACGTGGCCGGCTCTGTTGACGTGGGGAAGAGACTCACGCCGCTTCCGACTTCTCGCGGATCAGCTTGTCCACGACCCCCGGATCCGCCAGGGTGGAGATATCCCCCAGGCTGTCGGTTTCGCCGGTGGCGATCTTGCGCAATATGCGCCGCATGATCTTGCCGGAACGGGTCTTGGGCAGCCCTTCTGCCCAGTGGATCACGTCCGGGGTCGCGATGGCGCCAATCTCCTTGCGCACCCACTCCTTCACTTCCTTGTGCAGCTCGCGGCTCGGCTCTTCCCCGGCGATCAGGGTGACATAGGCGTAGATGCCCTGTCCCTTGATCTCGTGGGGAACGCCCACCACCGCCGCTTCGGCGATCTTCGGATGGGCCACCAGAGCGGACTCGATTTCGGCGGTGCCCATGCGGTGGCCGGAGACGTTGAGTACATCATCCACCCGGCCGGTGATCCAGTAGTAGCCGTCCTCGTCGCGACGGGCACCGTCGCCGGTGAAGTAGCGACCCGGGAAGGTGGAGAAGTAGGTCTGCTCGAAGCGCTCGTGATCGCCGAACACGGTACGCATCTGGCCGGGCCAGGAGTCGGTGATCACCAGGTTGCCCTCGGTGGCGCCCTCCAGCGGCTCACCCAGGTTGTCCACCAGAGCAGGCTGTACTCCGAAGAAGGGACGGGTGGCCGAGCCGGGCTTGAGCGCGGTGACGCCGGGCAGCGGAGTGATGAGGATGCCGCCGGTCTCGGTCTGCCACCAGGTGTCGACGATGGGGCAGCGCTCGTCGCCGATGGTGCGGTAGTACCACTCCCAGGCTTCCGGGTTGATGGGTTCACCCACCGACCCCATGATGCGCAGGCTGGTGCGGGAAGTGCCTTCGACAGCCTCCTTGCCCTTGGCCATCAGTGCACGAATGGCGGTGGGGGCGGTATAGAGGATGGTGACCTGATGCTTGTCCACCACCTGGCTCATGCGGTTGGTAGCCGGGTAGTTGGGCACCCCTTCGAACATGACGGTGGTGGCGCCGTTGGCCAGCGGCCCGTAGACCAGATAGGAGTGACCGGTGACCCAACCCACGTCGGCGGTACACCAGTAGATGTCCTCTTCGTGGTAGTCGAACACGTATTTGAAGGTGAGGGCGGCATAGACCAGATAGCCGCCCGTGGTGTGCAGCACACCCTTGGGTTTGCCGGTGGAGCCGGAGGTGTAGAGCACGAACAGGGGATCTTCGGCGCCCATGGCTTCGGGCGGACAATCCGGGCTGGCGGCGTTGACCGCATCATGCCACCAGATGTCTCTGTGCTCGTGCCAGGCCACGTTGCCACCGGTGCGCTTGAGGACGATCACCTTGCTGACCTTGGTATCCGGGTGGGTAAGGGCCTCATCCACGTTCTTCTTGAGGGGGATGGGGCGACCGCCTCGCAATCCCTCATCGGCGGTGATGACGACGGAGGCGCCGGAGTCGATGATGCGGCCCGAGAGCGCCTCCGGCGAGAAGCCGCCGAAGACGATGCTGTGCACGGCCCCGATGCGGGTACAGGCCAGCATGGCGATGGCCGCCTCCGGCACCATGGGCATATAAAGGCAGACCATGTGGCCACGCTTGACCCCCTGGGCTTTGAGCACGTTGGCAAACTTGCACACTTCGGCGTGCAGTTCGCGATAGGTGATCTTGCGATCTTCAGCCGGGTTGTCCCCTTCCCAGATGATGGCGACCTTGTCGCCGCGCTCGCTCAGATGGCGATCCAGGCAGTTGGCCGAGACGTTGAGCAGGCCATCCTCATACCACTTGATGGAGACGTGGCCCGGATCGTAGGAGGTGTTCTTGACGCGGGTGTAGGGGGTCATCCAGTCAAGGATCTTGCCCTGCTCCCCCCAGAAGGCGTCCGGATCCTGCACCGACGCCTGATACATGGCTTCATAACCTTCCTTGTCCAGCAGGGCGCCGTTGCCGATGTGGGCCTTGACCGGGTAGACCTTGCTCTCGCTCATCTCTCACTCCTGTGAATACATTTTCTTAATGATTGAGTAACAACTTATACCTTTGGTTCCCGAGGGCAATTAGACTTTTGGATAGCGACGAAGATAGCGGCCCGGAAGGCCATGATGAGGAAGGAGAAGGGAGTCATGGGCTCCCTTCTTTGCTTGCGTGGTGGCGCGGCCAAGGCTCAATGGCGGAGGGGGAGCAGGGGAGGCAGGCTGGGTTCTGGCAGGGGATGGCTGAACAGGTAGCCCTGTCCCTCCTCGCAACGCAGGGATTGCAGGAACTGGCGCTGGGGCTGGGTTTCGATCCCCTCCGCCGTGACGGCCATGCCGAGGGAACTGGCCAGCTGGACTATGGTCCGGCACAGCTCGCGGCTGTGCTTGTCGTCGGGCAACGCCTGGACGAAGGCCCTGTCTATCTTGATGCGATCGATGGGCAGGCTCCTGAGCAGGCTCAGGGAGGAGAAACCGGTGCCGAAGTCGTCGATGGCGATCTGCACCCCCAGCGCCTTGAGACGGGTGAAGAGCCGCAGACTGTGATCCACGCTCTGGATGATGCTCTCGGTCACCTCGATCTCCAGCCGCTCGGCAGGAAAACCGGTCTCGGCCAGAATGGCTGTCACCCGCTCCACGTAGTCGTGGGAGCGCATCTCCCTGACCGACACATTGACCGAGAGCCTGGGCACGGCGAGCCCTTCGGCCAGCCACTGCTGCCCTTGCCGGCAGGCGGTGCGCATCACCCATTCGCCCAGCGGTTCGATGAGACCGCACTCCTCTGCCACCGGAATGAAACGGTCCGGGGATATCATGCCAAGGCTGGGATGCTGCCAGCGGATCAGGGCCTCCAGGCCGCTGCGATGACCATCCGCCAGATCCGTCATGGGTTGGTAGAGCAGGCGGAACTCTTGCTGCTCAATGGCCTTGAGCAGTCCCTGCTCCAGCAGCATCCGCTCCCTGGTCTGTGCCGTCATGTCGGGGGAGTGGAACAGATAGCCGTTGCGGCCACGGCGCTTGGCTTCATGCATGGCGTTGTCCGCCGCGCTGATGAGGCTGTCCGGGGTCTGGCCATGCTCCGGATAGAGGGAGATGCCGATGCTGGCGGAGAGCCTCACCCGCTCCTGGGCGATGTCGGCGGGATCGTGCAGCCTGTGTTGCAGCCGTTCGATCAGCCCCACCAGTTCCTGCGGCTCCCCGATGCCTGGGAGCAGCACCAGAAACTCGTCCGCCCCCAGCCGGATGGCGACATCCCCGGTGTGCAGGCAGTGGCGGATGCGATCCGCCGACAGCTTGAGCAGCTGATCGCCGGCGTTGTGCCCCAGGTTGTCGTTGATGAGCTTGAAGCTGTCGAGATCGATGAAGAGCAGCGCCAGGGCATGCCGGTTCAGGCGGGCCGTCGCGATCTCCATGGCGAGTCGCTCCTGCAGCAGGTGGCGATTGCCGAGGTCGGTGAGGGGATCGTGATAGGAGAGGTGCTGCAGTCTGGCCTGCATCTGGTAGAGCCGCTGTACATGGTGATGGGTGATTTCCTGGATCCCGAGGGGACCGGGCACTCCGGGGGGGAGGCGGGGCACGGGGACGAGCTCGCGCATGATGAGAAAGAGGCCGTTGAAGATGCCGTCGTCATCCAGCACCGGGCTGCAGCTCAGGCGCCACCGTCTCGGCGGCGCGGAATGGGTGGCCTCCATGTCGTCCAGCTCCACGTCGGCCTGCGCAGCGCCATGGCGCAGTTGCTGAAGCAAAGGGGCCAGCAGGGGGGCCTGGGCCGGACTGATTTCAAACAGCGTCTTGCCGACGTGGTCCGCCTGGGGGAGGCCGCTTCGCTCGGCAAAGCTGGCGTTGACGCCACGGCATCTGAACTCTCGATCGAACACGCCAATGCCAAACGGGGCCTGCTCGAACAACCGTTGCAACTCGTGAAGGGAGAGCGGGCCTGACAGATGCGGTGTCGGAACCGATTCGGGTAGCACTTTTTCCATGGAGGCTCCTGAATTGATTTCTTTGTCATTTGGACGGCTGTGTCAGTATGGCATGAAGTTTCAGGAGAGAAAGAAAGTGTGGGGAGGAGTTAAATCAACGGGATGTCAGCCTTTCTGGCGACCAAAGGCCTGGATGCCCCGCACGAACACGAGCCAGCCTACCAGATGAAACGGCAGCGCCATGGCGTAGAGCAGCAGCCAGTGACTCTCCGTGCCGCTGCTGTTGATGAAGCCGATCCAGGCGGCCAGCAGGGCCAGCATGCCCGCGATCTGGAAGCGGCGGCGCAGTACCACTTCCACCCCGAGATTGGCGAGGTAGAGGGTCAGCAGTATGCCGGCAAAACCGGTGAGCTGGGCGGTGCCGTAGAGTGTCCGATCCGGATTGAACAGCAGGACGACGAGGGGGGTAATGCCCTGATCCAGCGGGATCAGGGCCAGCAGCCAGCAGGCGATCAGCAGCAGGGCTGTCTTCATGACGGGCTCAGTCGGCGGATTTCGCCGGTTTGACCAGGGAGAGGTAGTTGGCATCCATCTTCAGAAATACCCCCAGCAGCCGGGCGCTGGCACCGTAGAAGCCAAACGGGTCGGCGGCGCGGCAGGCCTGCTCGAAGGGCTCGAACCAAGCCAGCAGATGGCCGTGCAGCAGCCCTTCCTGTTCGCCGAGCCACTCCTCGCGAAGGGCGGCGGTGGTCGCCTCGGCGGCGCGGATGATGAGGTTGCCCATCAGATCCAGTTCGATGGCCAGGTGGTCGACAGGCTGCTGGTATTTCTCGCTGACATCGATAGCGAGCCGGTTCAGGCGCTGTTCCATGCGGCTAAGCGCCGTGTTGTCACCATGAGCGGATTCGTATGGTTGCACCGCTTTGGGGGAGAGAAATAGCGCGTTGAAGTCGGCAGCCAGTGTAGTGGCGCGCTCCTCGCGAACCAGCAGACGGGCGATGGCTTCGTTGAGTTCTGCCACCGCCTCGCGCATGGGATCCAGGG
This sequence comes from Aeromonas sp. s1(2024), assembly GCF_040908005.1. NCBI lineage: Bacteria > Pseudomonadati > Pseudomonadota > Gammaproteobacteria > Aeromonadales > Aeromonadaceae > Aeromonas > Aeromonas sp. s1(2024). The sequence continues at coordinate 43,629 of NZ_JBFOCW010000014.1, forward strand.
TGGAGAGACTCTTCAAGAAGCTGCGTACGTCATAGGTGTCGTATTCAGCGATCTGTGCATCACTGAGTTCGGCAGCGAACAGGGTGGAAAACCACCAGTAAAGCTCGGCCCGGCGTTCGCTGGTAGCCATGAATTCCTGCATTTTTCCTCCGTGGATGACAATCGGGAGTCATAGAGGCTCCCGATTCTAACGACTTTAAAAATAAAGGAAACTCACGGGGCGCTTTGGTCGGATCGCCTTGGCGAGCGGAGTGATGACGCAGGAGCAGGCGACGGTTCTCGCTCGCGACAGCGGACGCTGCGCGGTCCTACTCCTCGACGCGATAGAGCGCCTGCTTGCAGCGGGGACAGATATGCTGGCGCCGGTAATCCAGCTGGTGCACCAGGCCCACAGCCTGCTGCTGGTGGTGGCCGCAATGAATGCAGAAGATGATATCCCCATCGGCGGCGCCGGGGTGGGCCGCCAGGTACTGCTCCCGAGTGGGCAGTGCTTCCCAGCGGATGGTGCAGGCGCCCTTGCGGCTGCCGGTGTAGTAGACCCAGTAGAAGAGAGCGAAGACCGCGACAATCAAGAACAGCATCAGATGATCCATCATGGTGTTTCCCCTTGTGGTCCGGGATGAAAACGCATGGCGTGGCCTCTGCGGGGCCGGCAGAGGCCGCGCGGTCTAAAGATGTTATCTGTTAGTAAACGCTATATCCATGATCTAGCTCTGGTTTTTGGCTGCCAGTCGGCAGAGGCTGGCGGGGGGGTGGGGGCCGGCGACTCGCTGGCTGGGGTGAGCGGACGCTGACCGGGAGGAGGGGCGGGTTTCGAGAATTGCGACGTATTTTACATTTTATAAACAATTTTTTGGGTGGTTGGACTGTCTCTTTGATCCAGCTCACGTTACAATGCGCGGGCCCACTTCACCTATCGCGCAAACGATTTTCAGGAGATAAACGGATGTTGAAACGTGACATGACCATCGCCGGCTATGATCCAGAGCTGTGGCAGGCCATCACAGACGAGACCCGTCGTCAGGAAGAGCACATCGAGCTGATTGCGTCCGAGAACTACACCAGCCCCCGCGTCATGGAAGCCCAGGGCTCCCAGTTGACCAACAAGTACGCCGAAGGCTACCCGGCCAAGCGTTACTACGGCGGTTGCGAGTATGTGGATGTGGTTGAAACCCTGGCCATCGAGCGCGCCAAAGAGCTGTTCGGTGCCACCTACGCCAACGTGCAGCCGCACTCCGGCTCCCAGGCCAACAGCGCCGTCTACATGGCCCTGCTGCAACCGGGCGACACCGTGCTCGGCATGAACCTGGCCCACGGCGGTCACCTGACCCACGGCTCCCCCGTCAACTTCTCCGGCAAGCTGTACAACATCATCCCCTACGGCATCGACGAGTCCGGCAAGATCGACTACGACGAGATGGAGCGCCTGGCCGTTGAGCACAAGCCGAAGATGATGATCGGCGGCTTCTCCGCCTACTCCGGCATCGTCGACTGGGCCCGCATGCGCGAGATCGCCGACAAGATCGGTGCTTACCTGTTCGTGGACATGGCCCACGTAGCCGGTCTGATTGCCGCTGGCGTCTACCCGAACCCGGTGCCCCACGCTCACGTGGTCACCTCCACCACCCACAAGACCCTGGCCGGTCCGCGCGGTGGTCTGATCCTCTCCGCCGCCGACGACGAAGATCTGTACAAGAAGCTGAACTCCGCCGTCTTCCCGGGTGGTCAGGGCGGCCCGCTGATGCACGTCATCGCCGGCAAGGCCGTGGCCTTCAAGGAAGCGCTGGAGCCCGAGTTCAAGACCTACCAGGCCCAGGTCGTGAAGAACGCCAAGGCCATGGCGGCGACCTTTATCGAGCGCGGCTACAAGATCGTCTCCGGCGGTACCGACAACCATCTGATGCTGGTGGATCTGATCGGTCGCGAGCTGACCGGCAAAGATGCCGACGCAGCCCTCGGCAAGGCCAACATCACCGTCAACAAGAACTCCGTACCGAACGACCCGCGTTCCCCGTTCGTGACCTCCGGCGTGCGTATCGGCACCCCGGCCATCACCCGCCGTGGCTTCAAGGAGGCCGAGTCCATCCAGTTGGCCAACTGGATCTGCGACGTGCTGGACAACCACGACAACGACGCCGTGCTGGCGACCGTGCGCGAGAAGGTGCTGGACATCTGCCGCCGCTTCCCGGTCTACGCATAATCAGCCTGACCTTCAGGTTGAAGACCAATGCCACCCTCGGGTGGCATTGTTTTTTGCAGCGTCTGGCAAGATGAGACAGAGGTGATCATGTGCGATGACATGGAAGAGGACGTGCTGGAGGCGTCACTGCGGCAGACGGTTCGCGCCCAGTACCACCTTCGCGCCAGCGAACAGGGGCTGCTGGCTTGGGATGTGCGCCGCTTGATCCGGCTGAGCCGCAACCTGCCGGTGCAGGCGGTGGCTCTCGGCGAGATTGCCGAGCTTGACCGCGACCACTGGTACGGCCATGGCGACGCCACGCCCACGGTGCGCAGCGTGGTGGCGCATTGCCAGCTCATGATGGCGGCGGATCTCGCCTATCCCATCCTGCTGGACAGCGCCGGTCGGGTGATGGATGGCATGCACCGGGTGGGCAAGGCGCTGATGCTGGGCCACAGCCATGTGGCTGCTCGCCGGTTCGCGGCGGATCCTGCCCCCGATTACCAGGATTGCGACCCCGAGGCGTTGCCCTATGACGACTGAGTCCTGCCCGAAGGTCTGGCTGGTTGTCCCTTGTTTTCATGGGCTTTTACCGGCTCTGGATGGCCGTGTTACACTGGCTGGCCTAGCGCCAGCCCTCGGGGCCCGCGCCCATTTTCATCCACGCCGGAGGTCAGATGCATTGCCCTTTCTGTAGTGCCGTTGATACCAAGGTGATCGATTCCCGTCTGGTGGCCGAGGGCCATCAGGTGCGCCGCCGTCGCGAATGCCTGCTCTGTCACGAGCGTTTTACCACCTTCGAAATGGCCGAACTGGTCATGCCCCGCGTCATCAAGTCCAACGGCTCCCGCGAGCCCTTCAACGAAGACAAGCTGCGTGCCGGCATTCTGCGGGCGCTGGAGAAGCGGCCGGTGAGCATGGAGGCCATCGAGAAGGCGGTCAACCACATCAAGTCCCGCCTGCGGGCCACCGGCGAGCGGGAGGTGGCCTCCCAGCTGGTGGGCAATCTGGTGATGGATGAGCTCAAGAGTCTGGACAAGGTGGCCTACATCCGCTTTGCCTCCGTCTACCGCAGCTTTGAAGACATTCGCGAATTCGGGGAAGAGATCGCCAAGCTGGAGAAGTAACGCCGGCCTGCGGCTCCCTATGTGAATAAGAGAGGGGCTGCCGTTGCGGCAGCGCCAGTTGTTACACCAGTGAGACATCCTGATAGTGCATCGTTGCACTGGTGAAAAAATATGAAGGCGTGCGGCCGCATCCTGCGATGTGTGTGCCCGTCGCCATGGCGTCAGATGCCATGGCCGATCTGCCCGAGAAGGCGTGCGGCAAGCGCGTACACCCTATTTTCTTGTCCCATCGGATGGCCGTGCCACGGGGGGCAGGTTGCTGGACACAGGAGCCCGGATGTTTAGTCAAGACGATTACCAATGGATGAGCCGGGCCCTCGAACTGGCCCGGTGCGGCCGTTACACCACGGCCCCCAACCCCTGCGTCGGCGCCGTGCTGGTGAAGGCCGGCGTGGTGGTGGGGGAGGGCTGGCACAAGCGGGCCGGTGAGCCCCATGCCGAGGTCTATGCTCTGCACGCGGCAGGGGAAGAGGCCCGCGGTGCCACCGCCTATGTGACCCTGGAGCCCTGCTCCCATCATGGTCGCACGCCGCCCTGCGCCGAGGCGCTCATCAAGGCCGGGGTGACCCGGGTGGTGGCTGCCATGGTGGATCCCAATCCCCAGGTGGGCGGGCGCGGCCTGCGGATGCTCTCCGAGGCGGGGATCAAGACCGATTTCGGCCTGCTGGCCGCGGAAGCCGAGGCCCTCAATCCCGGTTTCTTCAAGCGGATGCGCACCGCGTTTCCGCTGGTGACGGTCAAGCTGGGGGCGAGCCTGGATGGTCGCACCGCCATGGCGAGTGGCGAGAGCCAGTGGATCACCTCTGCGGAGGCGCGCCGGGACGTGCAGCGGCTGCGGGCCCGTCACGATGCGGTGCTCTCCAGCGCCGAGACCGTGCTGGCGGATGGCGCCTCCCTCACCGTGCGCTGGGACGAGCTGCCCCCCTCGGTCAAGGCGGTCTATCCCAAAGAGACCCTGCGCCAGCCACTGCGGGTCATCGTGGATTCGCAAAACCGGCTCACCCCGGATCTGCCGTTGTTCCAGAGCGAGAGCCCGGTACTGCTGGCCCGCCACAAGGCATCCGGTGAGTGGCCCGCCTGGGTGCAGCAGCTGGAGGTGCCGCTGCTGGATGGCAAGCTGGATCTGGTCAGTCTGTTCATGCTGCTGGCCAAACAGAACGTCAACTCGGTGTTGGTGGAGGCGGGGCCGCGGCTGTGCGGCGCCCTGCTGGAGAAGGGGCTGGTGGACGAGCTGGTGCTCTATCAGGCGCCCAAACTGATGGGGGATGAGGGGCGCGGTCTGTTCCATCTGCCGGGGCTGACCCGGCTGTTCCAGGCTCCCAAACTCAACCTCAAGGATGTGCGCATGCTTGGCCAGGATATTCGCATCACTGCGAAAATAGCCTGATTTTTCAATGTTCACGGGGGCATCCATCGCCCCCGTCATCAGCAAGGTGATCTGCATGTTTACCGGAATTATCGAAGCGGTGGGAACCCTGGTCGAGCTGCGTCGCCAGGGGGAGGACATGGCCCTCACCGTGCACGCGCCGACCCTGGACTTCAGTGACGTCAAGCTGGGCGACTCCATCGCCACCAACGGCGTCTGTCTCACCGTGGTGGCGCTTGGGGATCACAGCTACACCGCCGACGTCTCCCTGGAAACCCTCTCCCGCACCGGTTTTTCTGCCGCCAAGGTGGGGGATCCGGTCAACCTCGAGAAGGCGTTGATGCCCACTTCCCGCCTCGGCGGCCACCTGGTCTCTGGCCACGTGGACGGCATCGGCGAGGTGAAGAGCAAATCGTCCAGCGGCCGCGCCATCGAATACTGGATCAAGGCGCCGGGGGAGCTCTCGCGCTACATCGCCGAGAAGGGCTCCATTGCGGTGGATGGCATCAGCCTCACCGTCAATGCGGTTCAGGGGGATCTGTTCCGGCTGACCATTGTGCCCCACACCGCCCAGGAGACCACCATCGCCCGCTGGAAACCCGGCTACCGGGTCAATCTCGAGGTGGACCAGATAGCCCGCTATCTGGAGCGGCTGATGACGGGCAAGCGCGAGGAGAGCAGTGCCTCTACCCTGACCCTGGAAAAGCTGGCCCAGTCCGGATTCTTGTGAGCCGTTTTGACGGGAAAACGCGGTTCTGTGATCCCGCGCGGATTGAAACGGGGCCGCGTGCCCCCATCTAGAGCACAATACGCAGTATCAAGTCGAGCCGACTGGCTCAATCCCCAAGCATGTTGATGGAGTAGCCCATGGCGCTGAGCACGACCCAGGAAATCATTGCCGATATCAAGGCTGGCAAGATGGTGATCCTGATGGATGACGAAGACAGGGAGAACGAAGGGGACCTGATCATGGCCGCCTCCTGTGTCCGCCCGGAAGACATCAACTTCATGGCGCGCTACGGTCGTGGCCTCATCTGCCTGACCCTGACCCGGGATCGCTGCAAGCAGCTGGCGCTGCCGCTGATGGTCGATCGCAACAATGCCCAGTTCTCCACCGCCTTCACCGTCTCCATCGAGGCGGCGGAAGGGGTGACCACCGGCATCTCCGCCGCCGACCGCGCCGTCACCGTGCAGGCCGCGGTGGCGCCCCATGCCAAGGCCGCCGATCTGGTGCAGCCCGGCCACATCTTCCCGCTGATGGCGCAGGATGGCGGTGTGCTGACCCGCGCCGGCCACACCGAAGCGGGCTGCGATCTGGCCCGGCTGGCCGGCTTCGAGCCTGCCTCCGTCATCGTCGAGATCCTCAACGAAGACGGCACCATGGCCCGGCGCCCGGATCTCGAGATCTTCGCCGAGCAGCACGGCATCAAGCTCGGCACCATTGCCGACCTTATCGAATACCGCAACCAGCACGAGACCACGGTAGAGAAAGTGGCCGAATGCAAGTTGCCCACCGAATACGGCGAGTTCGACCTCGTCACCTTCCGCGACACCATCGACAACCAGGTGCACTTCGCCCTGAAGAAAGGGGACGTGAAGGCCGACCAGCCGACCCTGGTACGGGTGCACCTGCACGACGTGCTGAGCGATCTGCTGCTCACCGACCGCCACAGCGCCCGCAGCTGGCCGCTGCCCAAATCCATGGCCCGCATCGCCGACGAGGGCGGGGTGCTGGTGATCCTGGGGGCGGAAGCCCATGGCGCCGAGCTGCTGGCCAGGGTCAAGGGTTTTGAAGCCGCCGACAAGGGGCTGGCACCGGAAGGGGCCAAGTGGCAGGGTACCTCGCGCCGGGTCGGCGTCGGCTCCCAGATCCTCAAGGCGCTGGGGGTCGGCAAGATGCGCCTGTTGAGCTCTCCCAAGAAGTACCATGCCCTCGGTGGCTTTGGTCTGGAAGTGGTGGAGTACGTCGGCGAGTAAGCGCTGCGTACGGTTGAATTCATCACCATGGCCGCCCGTTGCGGCCATGGTTTTTTGTCGCGGCTCTGTTGTGCTAGAATGCGTGCACTTTTGAGCCCGGCCCCTAATTGATTGCACAGAGACAGGATTTCCAATGAAGATTATCGAAGGAAATATCGCCGCTCCCGAGGCGCGTGTTGCTATTGTCGTTGCCCGTTTCAACAGCTTCATCAATGACAGCCTGGTGAACGGCGCGCTGGACGTGCTGAAGCGTCAAGGTCAGGTCCAGGAGAGCAATCTGACCCTGGTGCGTGTACCGGGGGCCGTCGAAATTCCCCTGGCGGCCAAGAAGCTGGCCAAGAGCGGTCAATACGACGCCATCGTCGCACTCGGCACCGTCATCCGCGGCGGTACCTACCACTTCGAACTGGTAGCGAGCGAGAACGGCAAGGGTCTGGCCCAGGTAATGATGGAATACGACATTCCCGTTGCCTTCGGCGTGCTGACCACCGAAAACATTGAACAAGCCATCGAACGCGCCGGTACCAAGGCGGGTAACAAGGGTGCAGAGGCTGCACTGAGCGCGCTCGAAATGATCAACGTCCTGAAACAACTGGACGTGTAACGAGGAGAAATGCATTGAAACCGTCCGAGCGCCGTAAGGCCCGCCATTGCGCCACCCAGGCCATCTACCAGTGGCAGATGACCCAGGCCAACGTGGGCGACATCGAAGAGCAGTTCAAGATCGATCAGGACACCAAGGGTGTGGACCTGAACTATTTCCGCGATCTGCTGTTCGGGGTAGCGGTCCACTGCAACGAGCTGGACAAGGTGTTCGCGCCTTTCCTCTCCCGTCCGCTGGAAGAAGTGGACATGGTGGACAAGGCGATCCTGCGTCTGGCGACCTACGAGCTGACCCGTCGTGAAGATGTGCCGCCGCGCGTGGTGATCAACGAAGCGATCGAGCTGGCCAAAGCTTTCGCCGCCGATGACAGCCACAAGTTTGTCAACGGCGTCCTGGACAAGGTGATCAAGACGCTGCCCAAGCGCTGATCCTGCTGTCCGTCAGCAATTAAGAGAGGAGCCAGCTTATTGCTGGCTTTTTACTGTATGGGTGAATTTGAGCTGATTGAGAAGTACTTCAAGGTCCCCCACGCCCGCAAGGACGTGGTGATGGGCCCTGGAGATGACTGTGCCCTGCTGACCCTGCCCCCCGACGCCCAGTTGGCGGTGAGCACGGACACCCTGGTGAGCGGCGTGCACTTCTTCCCCGACATGGATCCGGTGGATCTCGGCTACAAGGCGCTGGCGGTCAATCTCTCCGATCTGGCCGCCATGGGTGCCGAGCCGCGCTGGGTCTCCCTGGCCCTGACCCTGCCCGCCATCAACGAGCGCTGGGTCGCCGGTTTCGCCGAAGGGTTCCTCGAGCTCGCCGAGTACTACAACGTGGCGCTGGTGGGGGGGGACATGACCCGCGGGCCCCTCTCCATCACCGTCTCGGTGAAAGGATCGGTCCCGGCAGGTCGCGCCCTGCTGCGCAGCGGCGCCAAGGCCGGTGACGGGGTCTACGTGACCGGTACCCTGGGAGATGCCGCCCTGGCGCTCTCCCACCTGCTGGGCAAGCGCACCCTCAACGAGAACCAGCTGGCGGCCGTGCTGCCGCGCCTCGACCATCCCCATCCCCGCATCCTGGCCGGTCAGGCCCTGCGCGGGCTGGCCAGCAGCGCCCTGGATCTCTCCGACGGCCTGGCGTCCGATCTCGGCCACATCCTCAAGGCGTCCGGCGTGCGGGCCCAGATCGATCTCAACCTGCTGCCCCTCTCCCCCGTGTTGCAGGATGCAGTGCCGGCCATGGATGCCTGGCAGCTGGCCCTGGCCGGGGGCGACGACTACGAGCTCTGCTTCACCGTGCCCCAGGAGCATCACGGCGCCCTGGACACGGCGCTGGCCAATTGCGGCGTGAAGTTCACCCGCATCGGTCGCATCCTGGCCGGGGAGCCTGGTATCGACTACCTGCAGGACGAACAACCCGTCGAACTGCACCTCAAGGGCTGGGATCACTTCGCATGATGTCTTTCAAGATAAAGCCCGAACTGACGCGGCTGAACCTTAAAAACCCGCTCCACTTCCTTGCGGTTGGGTTTGGCTCCGGCCTCTCCCCCAAGGCGCCGGGCACCATGGGGACCCTGGCAGCCATCCCGCTCTATCTGTTGGTGAGCGGGCTGCCGACCTCCTGGTTCATCGTCCTGCTGGTGGTGGGTTTCGTGGCGGGCATCCGCATCTGCCAGAGCGCCACCGACGCCATCGGGATGCCGGATCACGGGGCCATCGTCTGGGACGAGGTGATCGGATTCGGGGTCACCATGATTGCGGCCCCGGCCGGCTGGGAGTGGGTGCTGGCGGGCTTCGTGCTGTTTCGCCTGTTCGACGTGCTCAAGCCCTGGCCCATCTCCTGGTTCGATCGCCGCATTCACGGCGGGCTTGGCATCATGCTGGACGATCTCATCGCCGGCCTGTTCGCCCTGGCCTGCATGCAACTGCTTGCCCACTGGTGAGGGGAGGCTGCTCCCGAACGCCCGTCTCGCTGTTTTTTCACTGCTCTCCTCTTGCAAAGAGGCCGGATATACCGCACACGCAGGCCCTGAGGGGCCTGCGTTTTTTTGTATGCAATCCCTCCCGGCTTGCCGTGCCGGCGGGCCTGTGGCCCAGGTTGATCCTTCTGCATTGTCCCTATTTAGCTCTGCCTATTTTTCCTTACTCCAGATATGCTGCCGTCAAAAAATCATTTCACATAAATATTCACTACTCATTCGAAGCTGGTCAGCATAATGCTGATAGTGAATAAGATGGTTTGTTGCTATTTTGTTGAAACATAATTGGTTGATGGTCTCGCAATGCCAGCGTAATCTCTGGTAATGTGACTTTTATCGACATTTTAACCCCAGGGTGTCGGCATTCTCTGGGCAAAGTATTGCGAAATTGTATAACTGGATCATTTACACCCGCGGGCAAACCGACTAACTTACTCGCGGGTTATTCCAAAAAAATGCAAAAAACCCGCCCGGATCGCTGGTTTGGCTGCCTCATGGATTGAGCGTTAATTACACAACAACGGCTCTTGAGCAGTACCAAGGCACAACCAGCATCTGCGGCTGATTTACGGACGAATTATTTGGGACGGATGTCCCCCGCAGAGGTAACCATGTCCTTGCTTGAAGTCAAAAACTTGCGGATCGAGTACCCCTCCCGCTACGGGGTGCTTGCCGCGGTCAAGGATCTCTCTTTTTCTGTTGAAAAGGGCGAGATCGTCGGCGTCGTCGGTGAGTCCGGCGCTGGCAAATCCACCATCGGCAACGCCGTCATCGATCTGCTGAGCCCGCCCGGTCGCATCGCCCGTGGTGACATCTACCTCAACGGCGAGCTCATCTCCGGGAAGAGCCAGAACGAGATGCGGGCCATTCGCGGCTCGCGCATCGGTTTCATCTTCCAGGATCCCATGACCTCCCTCAACCCGCTGTTCACCGTGGAGCAGCAGCTGGTGGAGACCATCCTCGCCAACACCGACCTGTCCCGCGAGGCGGCCTTTGCCAAGGCCCTCGAGCTGATGGGGGCGGTGGGGATCCCGAACCCGGACGTGCGCATCAAGCAGTATCCTCACCAGTTCTCCGGTGGCATGCGCCAGCGGGTGGTGATCGCCATCGCCCTCTCCGGGGATCCCGAGCTCATCATCGCCGATGAGCCGACCACGGCGCTGGACGTCTCCATCCAGGATCAGATCCTCCAGCTCATCCGCAACCTGTGCAAAGAGCGCCAGGTCGGCTGCATGCTGGTGACCCATGACATGGGGGTGGTCTCCAACGTCACCGACAAGGTGGCGGTGATGTACCGCGGCGATCTGGTGGAGTTCGGCACCACGGAACAGGTGCTGGGCCGCCCCAATCACCCCTATACCCGCAGCCTCATCTCGGCGGTTCCCCGCTCGGATGTCAAGCTGGTGCGCTTCCCCCTGGTCTCCTATATCGAGGATGCCGGTGCGGCGGATACCAGCATCGATCTCAAGACCCACTGGCTCGGCCAGAGTCAGGACGAGCGCACCTATGAAGGCGCGCTGTTGCGGGTGGAGAACGTGGATCTGAAGTTCGTCACCAAGGATTCCATCTTCCCGAGCCGCCGCCAGTACGTGCGCGCCTGCAACAACATCAGCTTCGAGATCTTCGAGGGTGAGACTTTCGGTCTGGTGGGGGAGTCGGGCTCCGGCAAGTCCACCATCGCCCGTGCCATCACCGGGCTCTATCCGCCCGACACCGGCAAGATTGTCTTCGAGGGGATCGATCTCACCGCCCTGAAAGGGGAGCACGAGCGTCGCCCCCTGCGCCGCCAGATGCAGATGGTGTTCCAGAATCCCTACTCTTCGATGAACCCGCGCATGAAGGTGCGTGACATCATCGCCGAGCCGATCCGCTTCCACCGCCTCGCCGAGAGCGAGCGGCAGATAGAGCAGATCGTCGGAGACCTGCTGGATCACGTGGGCTTGGGCCGCGGCGCCGGGGTCAAGTATCCCCACGAATTCTCCGGTGGTCAGCGCCAGCGCATCTCCATTGCCCGCGCCCTGGCGACCCGCCCGCGCTTCCTCATCTGCGACGAGCCCACCTCGGCGCTGGATGTCTCGGTGCAGGCCCAGATCCTCAACCTGCTCAAAGACTTGCAACAGGAGCTTGGGCTCACCATGCTGTTCATCAGTCACGATCTGCCGGTCATCCGCCAGATGTGCGACCGTATCGGTGTGATGCAGCACGGTCATCTGGTGGAAGTGGCCGAGACCGAGAAACTGTTCACCAATGCCGAGCATGAGTACAGCCGCAAGCTGATCTCCCTCATGCCGGAATTCAAGGGAATGTCCCGCGAGGGGCTGGAAATCGCAAGCTAGGAAAGCACCGGTTCGCCGGTTTGTCTGTCAATAAAAAGCCAAAAGCATGGAGAAAGACATGAAGAAAGGATTATCCAAGATCGCCATGGCGCTGTTCGCCGCTGGTCTCGCGTTCAACGTTTCTGCTGCCGACATCAAGGTCGCCGTCGCGTCCGACGCCACCTCTCTGGACCCGCAGGAGCAGCTCTCCGGTCAGACCCTGGAGATGTCTCACCTGGTGTTCGACCCCCTGATGCGTTACACCCAGGATCTGCAGTTCGAGCCGCGTCTGGCCGAGAAGTATGAGCGCATCGACGACAAGACCGTCCGTTTCCACCTGCGCAAGGGTGTGAAGTTCCACTCCGGCAACGACTTCACCGCCGATGACGTGGTATGGACCGTCAACCGTCTGAAGGCCTCCCCGGACTTCAAGGCGATCTTCGACCCCATCGCCGAAGCCAAGAAGGTGGATGATTTCACCGTGGATCTCGTCACCGCCAAGCCGTTCCCGCTGGTGCTGCAGACCGTCACCTACATCTTCCCGATGGACTCCAAGTTCTATAGCGGCAAGACCGAGGCGGGCAAGGACAAGGCCGAGATCGTGAAGAACGGTGACTCCTTCGCCTCCACCAATGTCTCCGGTACCGGTCCGTTCAGCGTCAAGTTCCGCGAGCAGGGCGTGAAGCTGGAATACGTGCGCAACGCCAACTACTGGGACAAGGCCTCCAAGGGCAACGTCGAAAACCTGACCGTGGTACCGATCAAGGAAGACGCCACCCGTGTTGCAGCCCTGCTGGGCGGCGACGTGGACATGATCTACCCGGTTGCCCCGAACGATCTGGAGCGCGTGAAGAACGGCAAGGATTCCCAGCTGGTCACCCTGTCCGGTACCCGTGCCATCATCATCGAGCTGAACCAGAACACCAACCCGGCGCTGAAAGACAAGCGCGTGCGTCAGGCGATCAACTACGCCATCAACCAGGTGGGCATCGTCGACAAGATCAACAAGGGCTTCGGTACCCCGGCCGGCCAGCTGAGCCCGAAAGGCTACGCAGGCTACAACGAGGCGCTCAAGCCCCAGTATGATCTGGCCAAGGCCAAGGAGCTGATGAAGGAAGCCGGTTACGAGAAGGGCTTCAAGATGAGCTTCATCTCCCCGGCTGCCCGCTACGTCAACGACGTCAAGATTGCCCAGGCCGTCTCCGCCATGCTGTCCAAGATCAACATCAAGGTGGATCTGAAGACCATGCCGGTGGCCCAGTACTGGCCGGAGTTTGACAAGTGCGCCGCTGACATGCAGCTGATCGGCTGGCACTCCGACACCGAAGACAGTGCGAACTTCTTCGAGTTCCTGACCTTCACCAAGGATGCCAAGACCGGCATGGGTCAGTACAACTGCGGCGGTTATGCCAACGCAGAAGCTGACAAGATGGTGATGGAAGCCAACACCGAGACCGATCCTGCCAAGCGTGCCGCCATCCTGCAGAAGGTGGAAGCCATGTTGATCGACGACGCTGCCTATGTGCCGCTGCACTGGGAAGACCTGGCCTACGGTGCCAAGAATAACGTCGACATCAAGCCGGTGGTCAACGTGATGAACTTCCCTTATCTGGGTGACCTGGTGGTCAACAAGTAAGCGAAGCGTTTAAGGAAGGACCCGGCGGGGCACCCATGGTTGCCCCGCCATTAACAGAAGCCTGTGCCAAGACACAGGCCACGTAGAAGGACAAGCATGTTTACATTCCTGCTGAAACGGTTCTATCAGGCCGTGATAGTGATGTTCGTCATCAGCCTGGTCGCCTTCTCCATCCAGGACAACCTGGGGGATCCGCTGCGCGAGCTGGTGGGACAATCCGTCTCCGAGTCCGTGCGCCAGGAGCTGCGCGACAAGATGGGACTCAATGATCCCTTCCTCGTGAAATACAGCCGCTTCTTGAAGAACGCGGTACACGGGGATCTGGGCACTTCCTATTTCTTCAAGCGACCAGCCCTCGAGGTTATCCTCGACAAGCTGGTGGCTACCCTTGAGCTGGTGTTTGCCGCCGCGCTCATCATCGTCGTGGTCTCCATTCCGCTGGGGGTTTATTCGGCGATAAGACCGCGCAGCATCCTCACCAAGGTCATCATGGCGGTGAGCAGCATCGGCATATCGATCCCGGTCTTCCTGACCGCCATCATGCTGATGTACCTCTTCTCCATCCAGCTGGGCTGGCTGCCGGCCTATGGCCGTGGCGAGACCTACAACCTGCTGGGCTGGGAGTCGGGCTTCTTCACCTGGGACGGTATCTTGCACCTGGTGTTGCCAGCTGTCTCCCTCTCCTCCATCATGCTGCCGCTGTTCATCCGGCTGGTGCGCTCGGAGATGCTGGAGCAGCTCTCCTCCGAGTACGTCAAGTTTGCCCGTGCCAAGGGGCTGGACAACAACAAGGTCTACTACCAGCACGCCCTGAAGAACACCATGCTGCCGGTCATCACGGTGGGCGGTGTGCAGATCGGGACCATGGTGGCCTACACCATCCTGACCGAGAGCGTGTTCCAGTGGCCGGGGACCGGCTTCCTGTTCCTTGAGGCGATCCACCGGGTCGATACGCCGCTGATCACCGCCTACGTCATCTTCGTCGGCCTCATTTTCGTGGTGACCAATACCCTGGTCGACCTGCTCTACGGGTTGATCAACCCGACCGTCAACCTGACCGCCAAGGGGTAAGCACATGAGTAACGCAGTGACTGCGAGCCCGAGTCGTTGGGCACGCTTCAAAAATTCCGACATCGTCTACTACTTCCTGCGGGACAAGGTAGCCATGTTCAGCTTTGCGGTGTTTGTGGTCTTCGTGCTGGCGGCTCTGCTGGCACCCTGGATCGCACCGCACAACGTCTATGACCAGACCAGCTTCGATCTGATGGATGCGGAGCTGCCCCCCTCCTGGCTGGAAGGGGGCGAGGCCCGCTTCTGGCTCGGGACCGACAACCAGGGACGCGACATCTGGAGCACCATCCTCTATGGCGCCCGCATCTCCCTGACCATTGGTCTGTTCGCGGTGGGGCTGCAGCTGGTGCTCGGTATCGTCATCGGTCTGATGGCCGGTTACTTTGGTGGTCGCATCGACAACCTGCTGATGCGCTTTGCCGATGTGCAGCTGTCGTTCTCCACCATGATGGTGGCGATCATCATCTCCGCCATCTTCCAGGCGACCTTTGGCTCCGAGTTCTACTCGAAGTTCGCCATCCTGATGCTGGTGGTGATCATCGGTATCGCCGAGTGGCCCCAGTATGCCCGGACGGTACGCGCCTCCGTGCTGGCGGAGAAGAAGAAGGAGTATGTGGAAGCAGCTCAGGTGATGGGGTTCCGCGCCCCGCGCATCATGTTCCGCCACATTCTGCCGAACTGCCTGTCACCCATCCTGGTCATCTCCACCGTGCAGGTGGCGAACGCCATCATGAGCGAGGCGGCCCTCTCCTTCCTGGGTCTGGGGATGCCGGTTGATCAACCGTCCCTGGGGTCGCTCATCAGCGTGGGCTTCAACTACATCTTCTCCGGCTCCTGGTGGATCACCGCCTTCCCGGGCCTCTGCCTGGTGGTGCTGGTGCTGGTGATCAACCTGCTGGGTGACTGGCTGCGGGATGTGTTCAACCCGAAGATCTACAAGGGCTGATAAACCTATCCACGAACTGGCTGCGAGGCCGTGATCAAGGTTCATGTGCTGCTCACTTATGTGGAATCAGGAGTGCTCATGTATGTCTCGGTTCCTGAGCGGCTTGTAACCTTGTTGACGGCCTTCTCGCGACAGTGTGTGAGCAGGTTTGGTTTGGCACAGTGAATAACAAAAAAAGGGCGCCATCAGGCGCCCTTTTTATTGCTTGCAATAACCCTTGTCAGGCCTGCAGCCAGCTCTCGATGCGGGTCTGAATGCCCACGCTGTCCAGCCCCAGCAGGGCGTAGATCTCATCCTGGGTGCCCTGCTCGATGAAGCGGTCCGGCAGGCCGAGGTTGAGCACCGGTTTGCACTGCTTGCAGCCCATCAGCAACTCGTTCACCGCAGAGCCTGCACCGCCCATGATGGCGTTGTCCTCGAGGGTGACGAACTGATCGTGGGAGGCGGCCAGAGAGAGCACCAGCGCCTCGTCCATGGGTTTGACGAAGCGCATGTCCACCAGGGTGGCATCGAGCGCCTCTGCGGCTGCTCTGGCCTGTTGCAGCAGGGTGCCGAACGCAAGGATGGCGGTCCCCTTGCCCTCACGAACGACACGTCCCTTGCCGAGGGGCAGGGCCTGCATCTCGCTCTCGGCCTGGATACCGGTGCCGCTGCCACGAGGGTAGCGCACCGCCGCTGGCCCGTTGCACAGATAGCCGGTGTAGAGCATCTGGCGGCACTCGTTCTCGTCGGACGGGGTCATCACCACCATGTTGGGCACGGTGCGCAGGAAGCTGATGTCGAACGCCCCCTGATGGGTCGGGCCGTCGGCCCCCACCAGACCGGCCCGGTCGATGGCGAACAGCACCGGCAGGTTCTGCAGCGCCACATCGTGGATCAGCTGGTCATAGGCCCGCTGCAGGAAGCTCGAATAGATGGCGACCACGGGTTTCTGGTCGGCGATGGCGAGACCGGCGGCGAAGGTGACCGCATGTTGCTCGGCGATGGCCACATCGAAGTAGCGATCCGGATATTGCTGGCTGAATTTCACCAGACCGGAGCCTTCGCGCATGGCGGGGGTGATACCGACCACGCGCTCGTCCTTGGCGGCGATATCGCACAGCCACTGACCGAAGATGGCGGAGAAGGTGGGTTTGCCACCGGCGCTCTTGGGCAGGGCACAGTCATCCGGGTTGAATTTGGGGACGGCGTGATAGCCGATGGGATCTTTTTCCGCCGGCTCGTACCCCTTGCCCTTCTTGGTCTTGACGTGCAGCAGCTGGGGACCCTTGAGGTTGCGCATGTTGCGCAGGGTTTCGACCAGGGCATGGATGTCGTGACCGTCGATGGGGCCGATGTAGTTGAAGCCGAACTCCTCGAACAGGGTGCCGGGTACCACCATGCCCTTGAGGTGCTCCTCGGCCCGCTTGGCGAGCTCCTTGACCGGCGGCAGCCCCGCCAGCACCTTCTTGCCCCCCTCGCGAATGGTGGTGTAGAGCTTGCCGGACATCAGCCTGGCGAGGTGATTGTTCAGGGCCCCCACGTTCTCGGAGATGGACATCTCGTTGTCATTGAGCACCACCAGCATGTCCTTGTGGACGTCGCCGGCGTGATTGAGGGCTTCGAAGGCCATGCCGGCGGTGATGGCGCCATCACCGATGACCGCGACCACCTTGCGGCCAAGCCCTTCGCTCTCGGCCGCCACCGCCATGCCGAGCGCTGCCCCGATGGAGGTGCTGGAGTGGCCCACGCTGAGCACGTCGTACTCGCTCTCTTCCCGCCAGGGGAAGGGGTGCAGGCCATCTTTCTGGCGAATGGTGTGAATGCGCTCCCGTCGTCCGGTCAGGATCTTGTGGGGATAGGCCTGGTGGCCCACGTCCCACACCAGCCGATCGAAGGGGGTGTTGTAGACATAGTGCAGGGCGACCGTCAGCTCGACGGTGCCAAGGCCGGAGGCGAAGTGGCCGCTGGAGCGGCTCACCGAGCGCAGCAGATACTCGCGCAGCTCGTTGCACACCACGGGCAGCCGCTCGAAGGGGAGGGATCGCAAATCGACCGGCGTGTCTGCGAGGGCCAGGTTGGGGAAATCGCTAATATCAACGCTCATATTGTTACTGTTATCCAGCGTTTAGTGGGTTCGCTCGATGATGTAATCGGCAAACGCTTCCAGAATGTCGGTATTGTAGGGCAAGGATTGCAGGGCTGTTAAGGCCTTGTCATGCAGTTCGCGAGCCAGCTCACGGGCATTGTCGAGTCCGAGCAGGGCCGGATAGGTACTCTTTTCCAGCGCCAGATCCGAGCCTTGCGGCTTGCCCAGGGTGGCAGTATCGCCCGTGATGTCGAGGATGTCGTCCTGCACCTGGAAGGCGAGTCCGATGGCGGCGGCAAAGGTTTGCAGGGCGGTGAGGGTGGCGGGTTCCACGTCAGCCTTGCACAGGGCGCCGAGGGTCACGGCGCACTCGATGAGGGCCCCGGTCTTGTGGCGGTGCACCTGCTCCAGCTCGCCGAGGCTGATCCGGCGTCCTTCGGCGTCCAGATCCAGTGCCTGACCGCCGCACATGCCGAGATAGCCGGACGCGCGGGCCAGGGCACTCAGCATCCGCACCCGGTTGGCCATCAATGTATCGGGCATGGGGTGGTCGGCCAGAATGGAAAACGCCAGGGTCTGCAGGGCATCGCCCGCCAGGATGGCTGTGCCTTCATCGAAGGCCTTGTGTACGGTGGGCTGACCACGACGCAGGTCGTCGTCGTCCATGGCGGGCAAGTCGTCGTGCAGGAGGGAGTATGCGTGAATGCACTCCACTGCGGCGGCGGGGCCATCCAGCAGTTCGCTCTTGACGCCCAGCATCTCGCCAACGGCATAGACCAGGAAGGGGCGCACCCGTTTTCCACCGAGCAGCAGGCCGTATTTCATCGCGTCCCGCAGACGTGGCGCCATGGCGGGCAGGGCGTCAAGCTGTGCCGAGAGGCAATCGTCGATGCGGCGCCGATGCAGGCGGGAGAAATCGTCCAGGGTCACTCACTCCTCTCCTTGTTCTGCTCGAAAGGGGACCGCTTGCTCGCTGCCATCGGCCTGGGTCAGGAGGATCTGGATCTTCTGTTCGGCCTGTTCCAGCTTCTGCTGGCCGGCACGCACCAGATGGATGCCCTGTTCGAATTGTTTGAGTGCCTCCTCGAGGGGGAGCGAGCCCTGTTCGAGTTGATGCACTATGGTTTCCAGCTCTTCCAGGGTGGCATCAAAACTCAGACGGTCGATTTTTTTACTGGCCATGTCCATCCTCGGGGATTGAAAAAAACGGCTCATCTTAACATCGACCGGCCACAGGGGGGAGGCAGAAAAACGCGGCGTCCTCAAACTATCCTGACCCTGGCCGATAAGAACGGGCATGCAACCACGCATTGCCGATCGGCGATTGCGGTGTACCGGGCTTGCTGCCGGGGACGCAATAGCAGAAAATTCAACGCAATATAATTAGACGGCACGTTCGGCGACAGGAGTAGGGATGTGGATTTAGGGAGTCTGATAGGCTTAGTGCTGGGGTTCGGGGTCGTGGTGTACGGCATGTTGCTGGGCGGCCCCATGAGCATGTATGTGGACATGCCATCGGTCTACATCACCATACTGGGGTCCGTGTTCATCTGCATGATGAAATTCAACCTCGGTCAGTTTCTGATGGCCTTCAAGGTCGCGGGCAAGGCCTTCATGTACAAGGGGGACAAGCTCGACGATCTCATCACCAAGGCGGTGGAACTGGCGGATGCTGCCCGCAAGGGGGGCTTTCTGGCTCTGGAGGCGGCGGAGATCCCAAATACCTTCATGAAGAAGGGCATCGACATGCTGGTGGACGGTCATGATGCCGACGTAGTGCGTGCGGTGATGGAGAAGGACATCGAACTGACGTCCGAGCGTCACGCCACGGCCATCAAGGTGTTCCGCTCCCTGGGGGATCTCGGCCCGGCCATGGGCATGATCGGTACCCTGGTGGGGTTGGTGGCCATGCTGGCCAACATGAGCGACCCCAAATCCATCGGTCCGGCCATGGCGGTGGCCTTGCTGACGACCCTGTATGGCGCCATCGAGGCCAACATGATTGCCATCCCCATCGCGGACAAGCTGGAACTGCGCAGCGGCGAGGAACAGTTGAGCCGCACCCTGATCCTCGACGCCATCATGGGGATCCAGGATGGACAGAACCCGAGGGTGATCCAGGCCATGTTGCAGAACTACCTGAATCAGTCCAAACGCAACAACGGGACCGAATAGGAGCGCACAGATGGCAAAGTGCAAGTGCCCGCCTCCCGGATTGCCCGGTTACATGGGAACCTTCGCGGATCTCATGTCCCTGCTGATGTGCTTCTTCGTGCTCTTGCTCTCCTTTGCCGAGATGGATGTGCAGAAGTTCAAGCAGATCGCCGGTTCCATGGAGAAGGCGTTCGGGGTGCAGAACATCCTGGAGGTCAAGGATATTCCCAAGGGAACCTCCGTCATCGCCCAGGAGTTTCGTCCTGGTCGCCCCGAGCCGACGCCTATTGACACCATCATGCAGCAGACCATCGACATGACCCAGACCGAGCTGGATTTCCAGCCTGGGGATGCGGACAAGGCGGGTGGACATGACAAGACCGAAGGCCAGCAGAGCGGTGGCGATACCGCCCAGGAGGCCCAGAAGGCGCAGGAACAGTCCAACACCCTGGCCAAGGCTCTGGCGGAGCAGATGCAGGCCCAGATCCAGGATGGGGCCATCGAGATAGAGGCGCTGGGTCAGCAGATCATCATTCGCATTCGCGAGAAAGCGGCGTTCCCGGCGGGATCCGCCTTCCTGCAACCCCAGTTCTGGCCGGTGATCCGCAAGGTGGCTGCGCTGCTCAAGGATGTGCCGGGGGAGATCACCGTCTCCGGCCACACCGACAATGTGGCCACCGAGGATGAGTTGTTCCAGTCCAACTGGGAGCTTTCGTCCCAGCGGGCGGTGGCGGTTGCCCACCAGATGATCAAGGTGCCCGGTTTTGACGGCAATCGTCTGGTGGTGCAAGGGATGGCGGATTCCCAGCCGCTGGTGCCCAACAACAGCCCGGAGAATCGGCGCATGAATCGACGTGTCGAGATCGCCATCATGCAGGGCAAACCGACGGTGTCGGCTCCGCTTGGCGTCTCGGAATCCAAGTAACGCTGGCCCAAAGCGGGATCCCGCTCGCAGGGGCTGACATGGATTTTGTGGCGGCTTCATATTAAGATGCCCCATCCGAACCGACAGCTGCGGCTCTCTTTTGATTGCCGCAGCTTCTCTTTATAAAGCAACCCAGGTTTCGACTATGAATCATACTCCGATGACTGTTCGCGGCGCTGAAAAGCTGCGTCAAGAGCTCGATTATCTCAAGACCGAGCTGCGTCCCCAGATTATCGAAGCGATTGCTGATGCCCGTGAACATGGCGATCTGAAAGAAAATGCCGAATACCATGCCGCCCGCGAGCAGCAGGGTTTCTGTGAAGGCCGCATTCAGGAAATCGAAGGCAAGCTCTCCAATGCCCAGATTATCGATGTCACCAAGATTGCCAACAATGGCCGCGTCATCTTCGGCGCAACCGTGACCCTGCTCAAAAGTGAAACGGAAGAGGAAGTGGTCTACCGCATCGTGGGAGACGACGAGGCGGACATCAAGCAGAACATGATCTCCGTGAATTCCCCCATTGCCCGCGCCCTGATCGGCAAGGAAGTGGATGACGTTGCCATCGTCAAGACGCCGGGTGGCGATGTGGAGTACGAGATCCTGGAAGTTGCCTATCTCTGATTGAACGTCGGGGAAAGAGACAGGGGAGCCGGGCTCCCCTGTTGTCTTTAGTCACCCTGATAGGCCTGGACGAAGGCGTCCTGGTGGCGCTGGAAGAGCCAGTCCCGCAATTGTTCCTGATCCTCCTTGCCCAGCCGGAACTGGACGGCCCAGTCATGGTAATGTTGATTGGCATCCACGTGCCTGACGAGGGTGCCTGTCATGGCCAGGGGAGGGAGATCCTCGATGCGAAGGTATCCGCCAAGTGGATCTCCCTTGGCAGAGGAGTCCGGCAAGCCGGCCACGATGAGACCGCCAAGGGAGAGGCTGTATACCTCGTACTCCGCGTCTTCGGTGCAGAGCACGGCCTTTTCGTCGAGTCGCCAGGCGCGCAGATGGGGCGAACCCAGCTCGGTAATGGTCGGCGCGGCGATGCGCAGCTCGGCGTGGCCCTCCTCTGCCTGGGTGCAGTGGAGCGGGAAACGCAATTGGTAGCCGGCGATGCGGGCTTCGAGTGTCAGAGGCTTGGCTCGCTGCAACAGGCTTTGGAGAGGAAGGGGCAGGGTGCCGCGCAGGTATTGGCTGGTGGCAATGTCTTCATCGTTTCCCAGGTCCCGCAGCATGGCCAGTTCTTCATCGGTGAGGAGCTGATGCTTGTCCATAGTGGGTGTCCACGGCTATTCATCGCAGGTTAAGGGCCTGGCAACTATTTTGGCAAGCGACTTGGGAAGAAGGGAAATGAAGGAAAGAGCGAATGCTCTTTCCTGTTACTTGCGTGGCAACTGGATCTTGGGCTCTTTGGCCTGACGGTAGATGGTCAGTACATGGCCCATGCTCTGTACCTTGATGGCGCCGGTCTCGCGAACGATGGCATCCATCACCAGCTGTTTCATCTCACGATCTTCAGACGCAACCTTAACCTTGATCAGCTCGTGGTGGTTCAGGGCCAGATCGATCTCGGCCAGCACCCCTTCGGTCAGACCGTGTTGTCCCAGCAGGACGACCGGCTTCAGACTGTGGGCCAGGCCCTTGAGGTACTGTTTCTGTTTATTGTTGAGAATCATGGCAATTTCTTCATAAGTCAGGGTTGAAAGGGGCGTATTCTACCCCCACTTAGCCCTTAATACTAATAACCCTTGTGGTTTTTTAAAGTCGACAATCATGACCCAGAAAAAACGTTCCCCCAGTTCAACCCGCTGGTTAAAAGAACATTTCGACGACCAATACGTCAAGAAAGCCCAGAAGTTGGGACTGCGCTCTCGCGCCGTTTTCAAGATCGACGAGATCCAGGGCAAAGACCGGCTGCTCAAGCCGGGGATGACGGTAGTGGACCTGGGGGCTGCTCCCGGTGGCTGGTCCCAATTTGCCATCGACCAGGTCGGTGACAAGGGGCGCGTCATTGCGTGTGATATTTTGCCGATGGATTCCATTGCCGGTGTCGATTTCCTGCAAGGGGACTTTCGGGAGGAAACTGTACTCGGCGCCTTGCTGGAGCGAGTCGGCCCCGACAAGGTGGATGTCGTCATGTCCGACATGGCGCCCAACATGAGCGGTACCCAGCAGGTGGATCAAGCCCGTGCCATGTACCTGGTGGAACTGGCGCTGGACATGTGCAATCAGGTCCTAAGCAGTAATGGCAGTTTTGTAGTCAAGGTGTTCCAGGGGGAAGGGTTTGATGCCTATCTCAATGAAATACGTAGACTTTTCTCTGTCGTCAAGATTCGAAAACCAGACTCGTCCCGTGCCCGTTCACGAGAAGTCTACATTGTGGCTACCGGTTTTAAACTGTAGTACCCTAACCCTCATCGTTAACTGTCAGTCTGCGAGGTCATTGATTTGAGTGACATGGCGAAAAACCTAATCCTGTGGCTGGTCATCGCCGTCGTGCTGATGTCGGTGTTCAATAGCTTCAGCCCCAGCGATACCACCAGTCGCCAGCTGGACTATTCCAGCTTCGTGAAAGAAGTGACCCAGGAGCAGATCCGTGAAGTGCGGATGGATGGCAAGGTCATCAATGGCGTCAAGCGCACCGGTGAACGTTTCACCACCATCATTCCTGCGCCGGATCCCCAACTGCTCAACGACATGCTCAACCATAACGTCAAAGTGATGGGTGAGAAGCCGGAAGAACCATCTCTGATCACGTCCATCTTCATCTCCTGGTTCCCGATGCTGTTGCTGATCGGTGTCTGGGTCTTCTTCATGCGTCAGATGCAGGGCGGCGGCGGCAAGGGTGCCATGTCGTTTGGCAAGAGCAAGGCTCGCCTGATGAGCGAAGATCAGATCAAGACTACCTTCGCCGACGTAGCTGGTTGTGACGAGGCAAAGGAAGAGGTCAAGGAGCTGGTCGACTATCTGCGTGACCCGACCAAATTCCAGAAGCTGGGTGGCAAGATCCCGACCGGCGTCCTGTTGGTAGGTCCTCCCGGTACCGGTAAGACCCTGCTGGCCAAAGCCATTGCAGGCGAGGCCAAGGTGCCGTTCTTCACCATTTCAGGTTCGGACTTCGTGGAAATGTTCGTGGGTGTCGGTGCCTCCCGGGTACGTGACATGTTCGAACAGGCCAAGAAATCCTCCCCCTGCATCATCTTCATTGATGAGATCGATGCGGTCGGTCGCCAGCGTGGCGCCGGTCTGGGTGGTGGTCACGACGAACGTGAGCAGACCCTGAACCAGATGCTGGTTGAAATGGATGGTTTTGAAGGCAATGAGGGCATCATCGTCATCGCCGCCACCAACCGTCCCGACGTACTGGATCCTGCTCTGCTGCGTCCAGGTCGTTTCGACCGCCAGGTCGTGGTCGGCTTGCCGGATGTTCGCGGTCGTGAGCAGATCCTGAAAGTGCACATGCGCAAGGTACCGCTGGCGGATGACGTCAATCCGGCGCTGATTGCCCGTGGTACCCCTGGTTTCTCCGGTGCCGATCTGGCCAACCTGGTGAACGAGGCTGCCCTCTTCTCTGCTCGCGAGAGCCGCCGAGTGGTCTCCATGCTGGAGTTCGAAAAGGCGAAGGACAAGATCATGATGGGGGCGGAACGTCGCTCCATGGTGATGAAAGAGTCCGAGAAGGAGATGACGGCCTATCATGAAGCGGGTCACGCCATCATTGGTCGCGTGGTGCCGGATCATGACCCTGTCTACAAGGTCTCCATCATTCCGCGCGGCCGTGCGCTGGGTGTGACCATGTACCTGCCGGAACAGGACCGCTGGAGCCACTCCAAGCAGCATCTGGAGTCCATGATCTCCAGCCTGTATGGCGGTCGTCTGGCGGAAGAGCTGATCTACGGTGCCGAGAAGGTATCGACCGGTGCATCCAACGACATCGAACGTGCCACCGACATCGCCCGCAAGATGGTGACCCAGTGGGGCATGTCCGAGCGTCTCGGCCCCATGCTTTACGCAGAAGAGGACGGTGAAGTCTTCCTCGGCCGTAGCATGGCCAAGGCCAAGCACATGTCTGACGATACCGCCCGCATCATCGATGCCGAGGTCAAGCAGGTCATCGATCGCAACTACGATCGTGCCAAGCAGATCCTGCTGGACAACATGGATGTGCTGCACACCATGAAAGATGCATTGATGAAGTACGAGACCATCGATGCCAAGCAGATCGATGATCTGATGGCGCGTCGCGAGGTCCGTGCTCCCAGCAACTGGCATGATGAGCACGGTGACACCCCGCAAGGTGGTGCCAGCGTGAACAACGGGCCGGAGGCCAAGGCGCCGGCTGAAGAGGGCAGTGCACCTCTGAGTGACATCGACAAGGCGAACGATGTCCCGGCCAAATAAGTTGTCATGATACAAACCCCGGGCTTGCCCGGGGTTTTTCTTTGCACGAAGAGTTTGCCGCTCTTGTTGGAGGTAGTTGAAGCAATGCAGTTAATCAGCAAGGGACGTCCCCTTTCTCTCGACCGTCCCCATGTCATGGGCATTCTCAATGTGACGCCGGACTCCTTTTCAGATGGTGGCCGCTTCAAGCAGATCGATCTGGCGTTGGGTCATGCCCGCGACATGGTGGCCGATGGGGCCACCCTTATCGATATAGGTGGCGAGTCGACCCGCCCGGGCGCCCCCGACGTGAGCGAGCAGGAGGAGCTGGACAGGGTCATCCCCGTGGTGGAGCGCATGGTCGCCGAGCTGGATGTGATGATCTCCCTCGATACCTCCAAGGCGATTGTCATGCGGGAGGGTTGTGCTGCAGGTGGTCACCTCATCAATGATGTCCGCGCTCTGCAAGAGCCGGGAGCGCTGGGCGCGGCGGCCGAGGCTGGCGTACCGGTATGCCTCATGCACATGCAGGGGCAGCCCCGTACCATGCAGGTGGAGCCGCACTATGACGATTTGCTGGGGGAGGTGAGAGCCTTCTTTGACGAGCGGATTGCCGCTTGTCTGGGGGCCGGTATCCCGCGTGAGCATCTGGTACTGGATCCAGGCTATGGCTTTGGCAAGACGCTGGCGCACAACTATCAGCTGCTGGCACAGCAGGCGTCACTGCTCGATTACCAACTTCCGCTCTTGGTGGGCATGTCACGAAAGTCTATGATAGGCAACCTGCTTGACCGCCCGGTAGCCGAGCGGTTGGCTGGTAGTCTGGCCTGTGCCCTGATCGGGTTGCAACATGGCGCCAGGATCATCCGGGTGCACGACGTGCGGGCCACCATGGATGTCTTGCGTACAGGCTGGATGACCATGACGGGACAAGATTTCATATCCAAATAGAAAAACGAGAAACAGACAATGACCAGAAAGTACTTCGGCACCGACGGCGTGCGCGGCAAGGTGGGTGAATACCCGATCACCCCAGATTTCGTCATGAAACTGGGCTGGGCCGCCGGCAAGGTGCTCTCCAAGAAAGGGACCAAGAAGGTGCTGATCGGCAAGGATACCCGTATCTCCGGTTACATGCTGGAGTCGGCACTAGAGGCGGGGCTCTCCGCCGCCGGTCTCAAAGCCATATTGATGGGACCCATGCCCACCCCGGCGGTTGCCTACCTGACTCGCACCTTCCGTGCCGAAGCCGGCATCGTCATCAGTGCATCCCACAACCCCTATTACGACAACGGCATCAAGTTCTTCTCCGCCGACGGCACCAAGCTGCCCGATGATGTCGAGCTGGCCATCGAAGCCGAGCTCGACAACGAACTCAAGTGCGTGGAGTCCGCGGAGCTTGGCAAGGCGCAGCGCATCGATGATGCGGCTGGTCGCTACATAGAATTCTGCAAGAGCACCTTCCCCTCCAATCTGAGCCTGGAAGGGCTGAAAATGGTGGTGGATTGCGGTCATGGTGCCACCTACCACATCGCCCCTTCCGTCTTCCGCGAGCTGGGTGCCGAAGTCATCGCCATCGGCTGCAGCCCGGATGGGCTCAACATCAATGACGGTGTCGGTTCCACCGCACCGGAGGCGCTGGCCGCCAAGGTCCAGGAATGCAAGGCAGATCTCGGCGTCGCCTTCGACGGTGACGGCGACCGTCTGGTGATGGTGGACAGCACTGGTTACATCATCGACGGGGATGAGATCCTCTACATCATCGCCCGGGATGCCCTGCGCCATGGCCGCCTCAAGGGCGGTGTGGTGGGCACCCTGATGGCCAACATGGGGCTGGAGCTGGCGCTTCAGACCCTGGGCATCCCCTTTGCCCGTGCCAAGGTGGGTGACCGCTACGTGCTTGAGATGATGAACGAGAAGGGCTGGCGCATCGGGGGCGAAAACTCCGGTCACATCATCTGCCTGGATCAGACCACCACGGGGGATGGTATCGTCGCCGCTCTGCAGGTGCTGACGGCCATGCGCAGTGCCGAGATGCCGCTGGCCAAATTGCGTTCGGGCATGAGCAAGTTCCCGCAAGTGCTGGTCAATGTGCGCTTCGCCGAAGGCAAGGATCCGCTGACCTCCAGTGCCGTTCAGCAGGAAGTGGCGGCAGTGGAGCAGGAACTGGCCGGCCGTGGCCGGGTGCTGCTGCGCAAATCCGGCACCGAGCCCCTGATCCGGGTCATGGTCGAAGGTGAACACGAACAGCAGGTGCGCGATATGGCAGAGCGCATCGCCAAACAGGTCGAATCGGCGTTTTAATGAACAACCAAGGCGGCTTTTTAGTCGCCTTGGTTGTATCTTGTTCAAACGATTCGAAAATTTGAAAATAGCACTTGTCAGCTGAGCATCCTCTGGATATTATCAGCCCCGCTTTCGCAAGGGAGTTGCCGATGGGACATCGCAAGCCGTTTGTAGCAGCCAACTGGAAGTTACACGGTAGTAGGTCGCAGTTAGAGCAGTTTACGAGTCAGTGCACAGAGCGCATTGATGAAGACGTAGATGTGGTCTTGTGTACATCCCATGTGCATCTCGGTTTCACAGCCGAACTGCTCGGTGAGCAGGGAAGAGTGAAGCTAGGGGCTCAGAACGTGAGCCAGCACAGACAGGGCGCTTATACGGGTGAAATCTCGTGTGAGATGCTGGTTGAGGCAGGTTGCCGATATGTACTTGTTGGCCACTCCGAGCGCAGGCGTCTCTTTGGTGAGACCAGTTTTATCGTCGCAGAGAAGTTTGCTGCAGTCAGAGCAGCAGGTCTGATACCCATACTTTGTCTGGGTGAGTCAGGCGCGGCGAGGCAGGCAAGAAGAACCTTTGAGGTGATTGCCGAGGAACTGGACATCGTCATAGAGAAAAATGGCGCGATGGCTTTCGATAATGCTATCATCGCCTACGAGCCAATCTGGGCTGTAGGTACAGGTAAATGCGCCACACCCGAGCAGGCACAAGAGGTTCATTCCTTTATTCGCAGTCGCTTGGCGGAGGATACTCCGGTAATAGGTGAGAAAGTAAGAATCATCTATGGTGGGAGCGTGACACCGGCCAATGCACAAGATTTGTTTGCGCAGCCCGATATTGATGGCGGTCTGATAGGCAGGGCAAGTCTTGATTGCGAGGCGTTTTTAGGAATAGTTGAAGCGGCAAAGGGTGCAAGTTAAATGTACGAGATTCTTTTGGTCGTTTATCTGCTGGTATCGCTGGCTCTGATTGGTCTGGTGATGATTCAGCAAGGTAAAGGGGCTGATATGGGCGCCTCCTTCGGCGCAGGGGCATCGAATACTGTATTCGGCTCCGGTGGTTCAGGCAGTTTCCTGACCCGCACAACAGCAATTTTGGCTACTCTGTTTTTCTTGATTAGTCTGGTTCTGGGTTCCATGTCCAGCAACAAGGTCAAACAGGGTAGTGAATGGGAAAATCTGCAACAGACTCAACAAGTTGAGCAGAGCAAAGCGCCAGTCAAGAAAGATACTGACGTTCCCGAATAAGAGTTTTGCCGTGGTGGTGGAATTGGTAGACACGCTATCTTGAGGGGGTAGTGCTCTAGGGTGTGCGGGTTCGAGTCCCGCCCACGGCACCAATTAAGCAGTGAACCCGGGTAACCGGGATGTTATAGCCGCTGAGTCTTGTCTCACGAGAGTGAAGTGGCTATAATCTCGCACGATTTCGGACGCGGGGTGGAGCAGCATGGTAGCTCGTCGGGCTCATAACCCGAAGGTCGTCGGTTCAAATCCGGCCCCCGCAACCAAATTTCACGCATTTCCTACGCTCAGGAAGGCGGTCGCTGCGAGGCGACAATCAGGGTAAAGCGCCAAGCCCCGATTTGACATCGGGGCTTTTTGTTATGTGCAATTTACTCTGAATCTATTTCTATCTGGGCTATATGCCCTTTTTTCGTTTTTCGGAGGGTGACTTTGGCTACGTTGGAACAACGTTTGACCGATCTGCTCGAGGCTCCGGTCGTTGCCTTGGGTTTTGAACTGTGGGGTATCGAGTTTATCCGTGCGGGTAAGCACTCGACCTTGCGCGTTTTCATCGACTCGGAGCAAGGCGTGACGGTGGAAGACTGTGCCGAGGTGAGCCGCCAGGTCGGCGCCATCATGGATGTCGAAGATCCCATCACCGAGGAGTACTACCTTGAGGTGTCTTCCCCGGGTCTGGATCGTCCACTGTTCAAGGTCGCCCAGTTCGAAAAATACGTTGGCCAGGAGGCGGCGGTAACGCTTCGGATGGCAACAAACAACCGCCGCAAGTTCAAAGGCGTAATCAAAGCCGTGCAGGGGGACATGATCACTCTGACGGTAGATGGTAAGGACGAGGTGTTGGCTTTCACCAATATCCAAAAAGCGAACATAGTGCCGAACTTTGGTTAACGAGGCTATCGGATATGAATAAAGAGATTTTGCTGGTCGTTGACGCTGTGTCCAACGAGAAGGCTGTCCCCCGCGAGAAGATTTTCCAGGCTCTGGAGACTGCGCTGGCGACTGCGACCAAGAAAAAATACGAAGGCGAGATTGAAGTGCGTGTCGAGATCGATCGCAAGACCGGTGACTATGACACCTATCGCCGTTGGGTCGTGGTGGCCGATCAGGCTTCCATGGAGAACCCGTACGGGGAAATCACTCTCGAAGCCGCTCAGATCGAGCAGCCGGATATCCAGATCGGCGACTATGTTGAAGACCAGATTGACTCTGTGACCTTCGACCGTATCACCACCCAGACCGCCAAGCAGGTCATCGTGCAGAAAGTGCGCGAGGCCGAGCGTTCCCAGGTCGTTGACCAGTTCAAGGACAAGGAAGGCACCATCATCAGCGGCGTGGTCAAGAAGAGCAACCGCGACAACGTGATCCTGGATCTGGGCAGCAATGCCGAAGCCGTGATCTTCCGTGACGACATGCTGCCCCGTGAGACCTTCCGTCCCGGCGACCGTATCCGTGGCCTGCTCTACGCCGTGCGTCCGGAAGCCCGTGGTTCCCAGCTGTTCGTCAGCCGCTCCAGCCCGGACTTCCTGAAAGAGCTGTTCCGCATCGAAGTGCCGGAAATCGGCGAAGAGATGATCGAAATCATGGGCGCCGCCCGTGATCCGGGTTCCCGCGCCAAGATCGCGGTCAAGACCAACGATCGTCGTATCGACCCGATCGGTGCCTGTATCGGCATGCGTGGTGCCCGCGTTCAGGCCGTCTCCGCCGAGCTGAGCGGTGAGCGTGCCGACATCGTGCTGTACGATGACAACCCGGCCCAATACGTGATCAACGCCATGGCGCCAGCCGATGTGGCTTCCATCATCGTTGATGAAGACAACCACACCATGGACATCGCCGTGGAAGCCGCCAACCTGGCCCAGGCCATCGGCCGCAACGGTCAGAACGTGCGTCTGGCCTCCCAGCTGACCGGTTGGGAACTGAACGTGATGACCGTCGAGGACATGCGTGCCAAGCACCAGGCCGAGAACGACCGCATCCTGACGCTGTTCACCAGCACCCTCGATATCGACGACGATTTCGCCGGCCTGCTGATGGAAGAGGGCTTCTCCACTCTGGAAGAGATCGCCTTCGTCCCGGTCAACGAGCTGCTGGCCATCGACGGTCTGGATGAAGACATGGTCGAAGAGCTGCGCAAGCGTGCCAAGGATGCCCTGACCACCAAGGCCCTGGCCAAAGAAGAATCCTTTGAAGGCGTCGAGCCTTCCGAAGAACTGCTCAATCTCTCCGGCCTCGGCCGTGAAATGGCCTATGCCCTGGCCGCTCGCGGTGTCGGCACCCTGGAAGATTTGGCAGAGCAAGGTATCGATGACCTTGCCGACATCGAAGAGTTGACCGCCGAGAAGGCTGGTGAGCTCATTATGGCTGCTCGCAATATCTGTTGGTTCGGAGAAGAGCAGTCTGAATAAGGTCAAACGGAGGAAAATGAATGGCAGAAGTATCAGTTAAGCAACTTGCCACTGACATCGACACGCCGGTTGATCGTCTTCTCCAGCAGTTTGTCGATGCCGGCATCGTGAAGAGCAAGGCCGACGACATGGTCAGCGAGTCTGAGAAACAGACTCTGCTGGCACATCTGAAGAAACAGCATGGAGGTGACGAGGTCACCGCACCTGCTCGCATGACCTTGCAGCGCAAGACCAAGAGCACTCTGAGTGTTCAGGGGACTGGTGGCAAGAACAAGGAAGTGCAGGTAGAAGTGCGCAAGTCTCGCACCTATGTAAGACGCTCGGCGCTGGAAGATGAACAGCGCCAGGCGGAAGCCGAGGAAACAGCGCGTTTGGAAGCAGAAGAAAAAGCTCGTCGCGAGGCCGAAGAGAAGGCCCGCCTCGACGCTGAAGAGAAGGCTCGCCGTGAGGCTGAGCAGGCTCGTCGTGAAGCTGAGGAAAAGGCGCGGATCGAGGCACAACAGAAGGCTCGACAGGCTCAACAGCCCGCCAAAGCAGCCGGTAGCACAGCTCAGCAAGAGGCAGAAAAGATGGCCAAGCGCGAAGCAGAAGAACTGAAGCGCCAACAGGAACAGACAGCTTTGCAAAAAGCTGAAGAACTCGCCGCGAAGAAAGCCGAAGAGGCTCGCATCATGGCGGAACAGAATGCGGCCCGCTGGGCTGAAGAAGAAGCGGCTCGCGCCAAAGAGAGCAGCGATTACCATCTGACCACCAACAAGCACGCGCAAGCGGCCGAAGATGAGTTGGATCGTAAGGAAGAGACCAGCCGTCGCACGGCTGCCGCTGCCAAGGCGCCGAAGAAAGTCGGCCGTCGCGAAGACGACCGCAATGACCGCAACTCCCGCGATCCGCGTGCCCGCAAAGGCAAGCGTGGCAAGATGGCCATGCCGAACGCCATGAAACACGGCTTCAACAAGCCGGCTGCCGTGGTCAACCGTGACGTCGTCATCGGCGAGACCATCACAGTGGCGGAGCTCGCCAACAAGATGGCCGTCAAGGGCGTTGAAGTCATCAAGGTGATGATGAAGATGGGTGCCATGGCCACCATCAACCAGGTGATCGACCAGGAGACCGCTCAGCTGGTCGCCGAGGAGATGGGTCACAAGGTAGTGCTGCGCCGTGAGAACGAGCTGGAAGAGGCGGTACTGTCCGATCGTGACGAGACCTCCGAAGCCAAGCCGCGTGCGCCGGTCGTGACCATCATGGGTCACGTCGACCACGGCAAGACCTCGCTGCTGGACTACATCCGTAAAGCCAAGGTCGCGGCGGGCGAAGCCGGTGGCATTACCCAGCACATCGGTGCGTACCACGTCCAGACCGACAGCGGGATGATCACCTTCCTGGATACCCCGGGTCACGCGGCGTTTACCTCCATGCGTGCTCGTGGTGCCAAGGCGACCGACATCGTTGTTCTGGTTGTTGCAGCTGACGACGGCGTGATGCCGCAAACCATCGAAGCTATCCAGCACGCCAAGGCGGCCGGTGTGCCGCTGGTTGTTGCGGTGAACAAGATCGACAAGCCTGAAGCGGATCCGGATCGCGTCAAGACCGAGCTGGCCCGTTACAACGTCATGTCCGAAGACTGGGGTGGCGATTGCCAGTTCGTGCACGTCTCCGCCAAGTCTGGCGAAGGCATCGACGACCTGCTGGAAGCCATCCTGATCCAGGCTGAAGTCCTGGAGCTGAAAGCGGTGGTTGACGGCATGGCCAACGGCGTCGTGATCGAATCCTTCCTGGATAAAGGTCGTGGTCCGGTTGCCACCGTGCTGGTACAGGAAGGTACTCTGCGTCAGGGCGACATCGTTCTGTGTGGTCTTGAGTACGGCCGGGTGCGCGCCATGCGTGACGAACTGGGTCGCGAGATCAAGGAAGCAGGTCCCTCTCTGCCAGTGGAAATTCTGGGTCTGTCCGGCGTTCCCTCTGCCGGTGACGAAGCCACGGTCGTGCGTGACGAGAAGAAAGCCCGTGAAGTGGCGCTCTACCGTCAGGGCAAGTTCCGCGAAGTCAAGCTGGCCCGCCAGCAGAAGGCCAAGCTGGAAAACATGTTTGCCAACATGACCGAGGGCGAAGTGTCCGAAGTGAACGTGGTGATCAAGGCCGATGTACAAGGCTCTGTGGAAGCGATCTGCGATGCCCTGGTCAAACTCTCCACCGACGAAGTGAAGGTGAAGATCGTGGGTTCCGGCGTAGGTGGCATCACCGAAACCGACGCGACCCTGGCCGCGGCTTCCAGCGCCATCCTGGTGGGCTTCAACGTCCGTGCCGACGCTTCTGCGCGCAAGGTCATCGAATCCGAGAGCCTGGATCTGCGTTACTACTCCGTCATCTATGACCTGATCGACGAAGTGAAGCAGGCCATGAGCGGCAAGCTGGCTCCTGAGTATCGTCAGGAGATCATCGGTCTGGCTGAAGTGCGTAGCGTCTTCAAGTCGCCGAAGTTCGGCGCCGTTGCTGGCTGTATGGTCACCGAAGGTGTGGTCAAGCGTTCCAACCGCATTCGCGTTCTGCGTGACAACGTGGTTATCTATGAAGGCGAGCTGGAATCCCTGCGCCGCTTCAAGGATGACGTCAACGAAGTTCGCAACGGCTACGAGTGTGGTATCGCGGTCAAGAACTACAACGACGTGCGCGAAGGCGACCAGATCGAGGTGTACGAGACCGTTGAAATCCAACGGACTCTGTAAGCCGAGAGTTAGACAAAATAGGGGGCCGCGGCCCCCTTTTATCGCAGGATAGAATATGGCCAGAGAATTCAGCCGGACCCGTCGGGTCGGACAGCAGATCCAGCGTGAAATCGCGCTGATCCTGCAGCGCGAGGTGAAAGACCCGCGCATCGGCATGGTGACCGTCTCCGACGTGGAGGTCTCCAAGGACCTCAACTATGCCAAGGTTTATGTCACCTTCTTGCAACTGGAGAATGACGCCGAGCGCATCAAGGAAGGGCTCAAGGGCCTGACCGAGGCTGCCGGTTACATCCGCAGCCTGCTGGGTAGCGCCATGCGTCTGCGGGTGGTGCCCGAGCTGCGTTTCTACTACGACCAGACCCTGGTCGAGGGGATGCGCCTCTCCAACCTGGTGACCAACACTGTGCGTGAAGACAAGCGTCGCATGACTGAAGCCGGTCGTGACGAAGAGCAATCCGCACCGGATGACACGACTGAGGATAACGCCTGAGATGTCTCGTAGACGTCGTTTCAAAGGCCGTGACGTACACGGCATCCTGCTGCTGGACAAACCGACCGGCCTGACTTCCAACGATGTGTTGCAGAAGGTCAAGCGGATCTACAACGCCGCCAAGGCTGGCCATACCGGCGCCCTGGACCCCCTGGCCACCGGCATGTTGCCGATCTGCCTCGGGGAGGCCACCAAGTTCTCCCAGTATCTGCTGGAAGCGGACAAGCGCTATGAGGTGACCGCCAAGCTGGGCGAGCGCACCAATACCAGCGACTCCGACGGCGAGGTGGTCTCCACCCGTCCGGTGAACGTGGCCGTGGGTACCCTGATCGAGGCGCTGGACCAGTTCCGCGGCCCCATCATGCAGGTGCCGTCCATGTACTCCGCCCTCAAGCACAACGGCCGTCCGCTCTACGAATATGCCCGTGAAGGGATCGAGATCGAGCGGGAAGCCCGTCCCATCACCATCTTCGAACTCAAGCTGCTCGGCTTCGAGGGGAACGAGGTGAAGCTGGAAGTGCATTGCAGCAAGGGTACCTATATCCGTTCCCTGGTGGACGATCTGGGGGAAGTGCTGGGCTGTGGCGCTCACGTCACCCAGCTGCGTCGCACCCAGGTGGCGAGCTACCCCTACGAGCGGATGCTGACCCTGGAGCAGCTCGAGTGTATCTTCGAGCAGGCCAAGGCCGAAAGCATTCCGCCACGGGAGCAGCTGGATCCCCTGTTGCTGCCGATGGACACCGCCGTGGCCTCTCTGCCCGAGGTGAACATGCTGGTCGCCGTGGCCGCCTATGTGAACCAGGGTCAGGCCGTGCAGGTGGCAGGTAGCCCCCAAAGCGGCCAGGTCCGCATGACGGTTGGCCCGGAGCGCGAATTCATCGGGGTTGGCGAGATCGATGACGAGGGGCGCGTGGCGCCCAAGCGTCTTGTTCGCTACCACGACGAGGAGTGATCCTCAGGCGGTATCGGTCTGTCACGCGTCTTTCCCGTTGCGAAAAGGGGCGGGGACGATTATGATACCGCCCTCATTTCACGGCTGAATTAGAGATTGGCTGTGAACCTTTAAACACTCTACTGGAGTAATACCATGTCTCTAAATGCTGAGATCAAAGCTCAAATCGTTGCCGACAACGCTCGTGGCGCCAACGACACCGGTTCCCCCGAAGTGCAAGTTGCCCTGCTGACTGCCCAGATCAACCATCTGCAAGGTCACTTCAAGGAGCACGCCAAGGATCACCACGGTCGTCGCGGTCTGCTGCGCATGGTTTCCCAGCGTCGTAAGCTGCTGGACTACCTGAAGCGTAAAGACGTTCAGCGTTACGCTGCTCTGATCGCCAAGCTGGGTCTGCGTCGTTAATCGACCATCAGATTTCGCAAAAAAGGGGAACCGCGAGGTTCCCCTTTTTTATTGCCCGTTTCAAACAGGATGCAGGCCGTTGCCTGCCTCACAGAATTGACGTCCGCGCTTACCTTTTGATGCGAATCAAGTATACTTGCACGCGAATTTAAAGCGCCAAATTGTTAAAAGGAAATTCACGTGAATCCTATTGTAAAGTCATTCCAGTACGGTCAACACACCGTCACACTGGAAACCGGTGTGATGGCCCGTCAAGCCACTGCGGCCGTTATGGTCAGCATGGACGATACCTGTGTCTTCGTGACTGTCGTTGGCAAGAAAGAGGCCGATCACGGCCGTGATTTCTTCCCGCTGACCGTCAACTATCAGGAGCGTACCTATGCTGCTGGTCGTATCCCGGGTGGTTTCTTCCGTCGTGAAGGCCGTCCGAGCGAGGGTGAGACCCTCATCTCCCGTCTGATCGACCGTCCCATCCGTCCGCTGTTCCCGGAAGGCTTCCTCAATGAGGTTCAGGTGGTTGCCACCGTCATGTCCGTGAACCCGGCCGTTTCTCCCGACATCGTTGCCATGATCGGTGCCTCCGCGGCCCTGGCCATCTCCGGCATCCCGTTCGGCGGCCCGATCGGTGCAGCCCGCGTGGGTTACATGAACGGCCAGTACGTGCTGAACCCGACCACCACCGAACTGCCCCAGAGCGATCTGGATCTGGTGGTTGCCGGTACTGCCAATGCGGTGCTGATGGTGGAATCCGAAGCGGCCATCCTCTCCGAAGAGGTGATGCTGGGCGCCGTGGTCTACGGTCACGAGCAGATGCAGACCGTGATCAACGCCATCAATGAATTCGCTGCCGACGTCGGTACCAAGCCCTGGGACTGGACCCCGCCTGCCGTCAACGAAGCGCTGAAAGCCAAAGTTGCCGAACTGGCCACAGCTGAACTGGGTGAAGCCTACCGTATCACCGAGAAGGCTGTTCGTTACGAAACCATCGCTGCCATCAAGGGCCGCGTGGTCGAGCAAGTCATCGCATCCGGCGTGGAAGAAGATGCCAAGAAGATCGGCGAAGAGTTCCACAGCCTGGAGAGCCGCATCGTCCGTGGTCGCGTCGTACGTGGTGAGCCGCGTATCGACGGTCGCGATCCGGAAATGATCCGCGCCCTCTCCGTCGGTACCGGCATCCTGCCCCGTGCCCACGGTTCTGCCCTGTTCACCCGTGGTGAAACCCAAGCCATTGTGGTGGCCACTCTGGGTACCGAGCGTGACGCCCAGAACATCGACGAGCTGACCGGCAACCGCGCCGATCGCTTCATGCTGCACTACAACTTCCCGCCCTACTGCGTCGGCGAGACCGGCATGATGGGCAGCCCGAAGCGTCGTGAAATCGGTCACGGTCGTCTGGCCAAGCGCGGCGTTGCTGCCGTGATGCCGAGCGCCGCCGAGTTCCCGTACGTGGTGCGCGTAGTCTCTGAAATCACCGAATCCAACGGTTCCTCCTCCATGGCGTCTGTCTGTGGTTCCTCCCTGGCGCTGATGGATGCCGGTGTGCCGATCAAGGCCTCCGTTGCCGGTATCGCCATGGGTCTGGTGAAGGAAGAAGAAGGTTTCGTCGTGCTGTCCGACATCCTGGGTGACGAAGATCACCTGGGCGACATGGACTTCAAGGTAGCCGGTACCAGCGAAGGTGTGACCGCGCTGCAGATGGACATCAAGATCGAAGGCATCACCAAAGAGATCATGGAGATTGCGCTGAAGCAAGCTCGTGGCGCTCGTCTGCACATCCTGAAGGTGATGGACGAAGCTATCCAGGCTCCCCGTGCCCAGATCTCCGATTTCGCACCGCGCATCCACACCATCAAGATCAATCCTGAGAAGATCAAGGACGTGATCGGCAAGGGTGGTTCCGTGATCCGTGCCCTGACCGAAGAGACCGGCACCAACATCGAGCTGGATGATGACGGTACCGTTCGCATCTCCGCCGTGGCCAACGAAGCCGCCATGGAAGCGATCCGCCGCATCGAGGCCATCACCGCCGAGATCGAAGTGAACCGCATCTACGAAGGCAAGGTCGTGCGCCTGGCTGACTTCGGCGCCTTCGTCAACATCCTGCCGGGTAAAGACGGTCTGGTGCACATCTCCCAGATCACCGATGCCCGCGTGCAGAACGTGGCCGACTTCCTGAAAATCGGTGACGTGGTGAAGGTGAAGGTACTGGAAGTGGACCGTCAGGGCCGTGTGCGTCTCTCCATCAAGGAAGCGAACGCACCGACAGAAGCGGCTGCTGCTCCTGCTGCCGTTGCCGTCGAAGAGCCGGCTGCCGAATAAGGCTGCCGTATGTGAAAGAGCCGACCCTTGGGTCGGCTTTTTTGTGCCTGTCGCCCGGCATGGCGCAGATTGTCTCCTTGTTCCTTTTGGCGCCCCTTGATATAAGGGACGGCCCCGCTTCGTTGGCAAAAGGAATTGCAGCATGTCATGGGCCTACCTCAGGCAGTTTCCTTCCCTGGTCTGGATCGTCATCCTGGGCACTTTCATGGTGCGTACCACCTTCTTCATGGTCTGGCCCTTTCTCTCCATCCTGCTCTACCGTGACTACGGACTTTCGGCGACCCTGATAGGCCTGATCCTGGGGGCCACGGCGGCGCTTTCCACGCTTGTCAGCTTCTATGGCGGCTGGCTCTCGGACAAATGGGGGCGGCGCAACATCCTGCTGTTCGGCTGCCTGGTGTCCGCCGCCAGTGTGGCCCTGCTCGGCCTCTCCCACCAGGTGGGCTGGCTGGCACTCGGGGTGATCGGCAGCGGACTCTCCTACGGACTCATCGACTCACCGGGCAAGGCACTGATGGCCGACAATCTGGCCGAGCCCAAAGCCCGTGAGCTGGCGCTGCACCTGCGTTATTTCCTGCTCAACCTGGGGGCGGCCATCGGTCCTCTGCTCGGCGTCACCTATGGCCTGAGCGCGCGTCAGGAGACCTTCCTGTTGCTCAGTGCCAGCTATCTGCTGCTTGGCATGGTCTTTGTCATCGGGTTCAGGCTGGCGGGTTGCCACACCAGCCAGGCGGCCGGGCCCGGCATGCGTGCCGTGCTGCGGGTGCTCTGGCAGGACAGGGGGTTTCTGCTGCTGATCATGGCCAATCTGCTGCTGATGCTGGTCTATGCCCAGTTCGAGTCGCCCCTCATCCAGTATCTGACCCGCGCGGGGACGCCGGAAGTGGAGCGGCTCATCGGCTGGCTGGTGACGACCAATGCGCTGACCATAGTGATGCTGCAGTTCCCCCTGCTGCACCTGACTGCCCGCTGGTCCACGCGGCGCAAGCTGCAACTCGGGGTGGCGCTCTTTCTCGGTGCCCAGTTGCAGTTTGCGCTGGGGGATACCGCCATCTGGTGGCACTGGATAGTGGCGGTGATCCTCTTGAGCGTCGGGGAGTGCATCCTCTTCCCCTTGCTCAATGTGTTGATCGATCAGATGGCGCCTGGTCATTTGAAGGGGAGCTATTTCGGGGCGGCCTCCATCTCCGGACTCGGGGTGGCCATGGGGGCCTTGCTGGGAGGCTGGGTGCTGGCCCACTGGGGCGGGAGCTGGCTTTATGCCCTGATGGCGCTGCTCTGCCTGGTGATCCTGATGCTCTATGGTCTGAGTACCCGGACCTCGCGCACTGCGCTGGTCCGGGCCGGGCCCTGACGGCTAAAAGGTCAGCACCTTGTCGGCGGCCAGAGTCCATTGAGCCAGCAAGGGGAGGGTGCCTATCTCTATACCCTCGACAAGGGGTAGCGGGGTGATGCCGCGCGCATCGGTGCAGCTCTTGCAAAGCCGGATCCGGGTGCCCTGAGCCAGCAGTATCTCCAGCATCTGGCGCAGGTTGTAGCCCTCGGCCGGAGCCTGCCCGGCCAGAGCAGCAGTGACGGCATCCGACATCAGGAAGAGGTTGAGGTCTACCTTCGCCTCCTCTTTAAGGGCGATGCCGAGGCGCAGGGCATTGAACAGGGACTCGCTGCCATAGGGGGCGCCGTTGGCAATGATGAGAATGTGTTGGGTCATGTGGCTCTCCTGATTGAAAGGGCCATTGTAGCCTCGGCGAAAGCGGCCCGGCATGATGCAGAGCACACTCTGTCGTAGCCCGGCCCCATGTGTCTTGACCTCACACAGGGAGTCAGGTCTCATGGACGGCCATCCAGTATGACAGAACAAAGAGGTTGTTATGTGGAAGATCGCCGGAATAGGCTTATTGTTGTTGGCCGGACAAGCCTATGGTAGTGAAAACATCGGCTGCAAGGCCAGACAGCAGGCCGTGACGGATCAGCTTGCGTTCGCCAGGGCGCACAACAATCAGGAGCAGGTAGCCGGCCTTGAGCGGGCACTGCGCAACCTGGAGGCCCATTGTACCGATGCCGGGCTCCTTGAGGAGCAGCAACGCAAGGTGGTCAAGCAGAGGGAAGAAGTGGAAGAGCGGCTGGCCGAGTTGCAGAGCGCACGGGTATCGGGCAAGCCGGACAAGATTGCCAAGAAGCAGTCCAAGCTGGAGGAGTCCCAGGCCGAGTTGCTGGAAGCCCAGCGCGAACTCGAGGCGCTGCAAAAACTGGTCAAACCCTGAGGGAAGGGCAGCGCAATAGAAAAAGCCGGGCATGCCCGGCTTTTTCTATTTCTGGATAATGCACCCGCGAGTGTCAGACGCTGACTGCCTGTGCATCCGCACGAACTTCTCCATCAACTGATCTTCGGTTTCCACCCTATGGACGGGATCCCGGAGGATGCCGTCCATGGGGCGCAGACGCTGATACAGGCTTACTGCCTGTGCATCCGAACAAACTTTTCCATCAGCTGATCTTCGGTTTCCACCCTATGGACGGGATCCCGGAGGATGCCGTCCATGGGGCGCAGACGCTGATGCAGGTGCTACAGCTACTGCCTGTGCATCCGCACGAATTTCTCCATCAGCTGATCTTCGGTCTCCACATGGGCGGGATCCCAGATGATGCAGTCGATAGGGCAGACGCTGATGCAGGTGGGCTTCTCATAGTGGCCGACGCATTCGGTGCAGCGATCCGGGTCTATCTCGTAGATCTTGCTCCCCAGGGTGATGGCCTGGTTCGGACACTCCGGATCGCACATGTCACAGTTGATGCACTTGTCGGTGATGAGCAGTGCCATCTCAGGCCGCCGAGTGAGGTTGACGGGTATCCTCGCGCTCGCCGAGGTTGCGCAGCAGGATGCCGTAATTCACGTCGATCTCCTTGGGTACCGGCACGTAGACCACGTGGCCGTTGCCCGGTGCGGTGTCGATGAGCTCGCCCTTGCGGTTCTGCATCTGCTCCAGGTTGAAGCTGAGGTTGCCCTGGGGGGTCATCAGCTCCAGGCTGTTGCCCAGCAGGAACTTGTTCTTCACCTCGACCTCGACCATGTCACCGTTGCGACCGGTGATCTCGCCGACGAACTGCTGGGTGTCGGAGACGGAGTAACCGTAGTCGTAGTTCTGGTATTCGCTGTGGTTGTGACGGCGCAGGAAGCCCTCGGTGTAGCCGCGGTGGGCCAGGTTCTCGAGGGTGCCCATCAGGGTCGGATCGAACGGACGGCCAGCCACCGCATCGTCGATGGCCTTGCGATAGACCTGTGCGGTACGGGCGCAGTAGTAGAAGGACTTGGTACGGCCCTCGATTTTCAGCGAATGAACGCCCATTTTGGTCAGGCGCTCGACGTGCTCGACGGCGCGCAGATCCTTGGAGTTCATGATGTAGGTGCCGTGCTCGTCTTCAAACGCGGTCATGAACTCGCCCGGGCGGTTGGACTCTTCCAGCAGCACCAGGGCATCGGTCGGCTTGCCGGCGCCCAGGGTCGGATCCACCTTCTGCACGGCGATGGGCTCCTGGCGGTGGACGATCTGGCCCACGTCATCTTCCTTGCCCTCGTGCACCTTGTACTCCCAGCGGCAGGAGTTGGTGCAGGTGCCCTGATTGGGGTCACGCTTGTTGATGTAGCCGGAGAGCAGGCAGCGGCCGGAGTAGGCCATGCACAGCGCCCCGTGGACGAAGACTTCCAGTTCCATCTCCGGCACCTGCATGCGGATCTCCTCGATCTCGTCGAGAGACAGCTCGCGGGAGAGGATGGCACGGGTCAGTCCCATCTGATGCCAGAACTTCACCGTGGCCCAGTTGACCGCGTTGGCCTGCACCGAGAGGTGGATAGGCATGTCGGGGAAGGCTTCGCGCATCATCATGATGAGGCCGGGGTCGGACATGATGAGTGCATCCGGCTTCATGTCCACCACGGGGCGCATGTCGCGGATGAAGGTCTTGAGCTTGGAGTTGTGGGGCTGGATGTTGGCCACCACATAGAACTGCTTGCCGAGGGCATGGGCCTCGTTGATGCCGAGCTGCAGATTCTCGTGATCGAATTCGTTGTTGCGTACCCGCAGGCTGTAGCGCGGCTGGCCCGCATAGACGGCGTCTGCGCCATAGGCATAGGCGTAGCGCATGTTCTTGAGGGTCCCGGCAGGGGAGAGCAATTCTGGTCTGAACATGTTGGACTCTTTTATCTGATTGCAAATCAGGACGGCGCCACCTGATGGCGTCGTGTGGGTTCATCGGTGGCGCGACCGTCTTCGACGCACGGCCATCCGATGGGGGCACATCGGAGCAGGAGGTGACTCGATACTCCGGATATACGGGGTGCGAGATTGTACTCGTGACCGCCTCGTCATGCAATTTGGGACGGCCTTGGCATGTCTGCGCCATGTTCATTTTACGCTCAGACTGGGGTTGCTAGAGTGCAAGGGGTGAAAGATGCCCCTGAGTTGGCTGTGAAATGGATCTTTTCGGCGAAAAAGACCATCTCCAAGTTGAAATTTTGCCCTGCTCGGGAAAGAATGCGCGCTCGGTTGTTGGTCCCCGGTGACGGGCCCACAAGAGACCGATGATGAGCAGGGCAAAGGCCCACAGGAACAGGAAACCATACAGGAATTTTATGAATCCCCTTCGCATTGCCGCTTCGGCTCTTTTATGTACGCTGGCGCTGGTCAGCCAGCAGGCCGCCGCCGTTGAATACCAGCTGCCTGCAGCCAACAGCCGCCTGATCGGTGAGAACCAGGAATACGTGGTGCCCGCAGACAACCGTCCGCTGGAGCAGATCGCCTCCGACTTCCAGCTGGGTCTGACCAACATCATGGAAGCCAACCCCGGCGTCGACCCCTACCTGCCCAAGGCGGGCAGCACGCTGATCATTCCCCATCAGCTGATCCTGCCCAACGCTCCCCGCGAAGGGATCGTCATCAACGTGGCGGAGATGCGTCTCTACTACTACCCGAAGGGCAAGAACGTGGTGCATGTGCTGCCCATCGGCATCGGCCAGCTCGGGGTCAACACCCCGGAGAACTGGATCACCAAGGTTGAGCGCAAGCGTGCCAACCCGACC
This sequence comes from Aeromonas sp. s1(2024), assembly GCF_040908005.1. Taxonomy (NCBI): domain Bacteria; kingdom Pseudomonadati; phylum Pseudomonadota; class Gammaproteobacteria; order Aeromonadales; family Aeromonadaceae; genus Aeromonas; species Aeromonas sp. s1(2024). Next base: position 86,227 of record NZ_JBFOCW010000014.1, read on the forward strand.
TGGACCCCGACCGAGAATATCCGTCGCCGCTACGCCGCCCAGGGCAAGACCCTGCCCGCGGTCTGGCCGGCCGGCCCGGACAACCCCATGGGCCTGCACGCGCTCTACATCGGCAACCTGTACGCCATCCACGGCACCAACGCCACCTTCGGCATCGGTCTGCGGGTGAGCAGCGGCTGCGTGCGCCTGCGCGCCGACGACATCAAGTACCTGTTCGATCACGTGCCGGTCGGCACCCGCGTCCAGTTCGTCAACCAGCCGGTCAAGACCACGGTCGAGCCGGATGGCGGTCGCTACATGGAAGTGCACGAGCCGCTGTCGCGCACCGAGGAAGAGTTCAACTCCACCGCCTCCGTGCCGCTGCCCATGACCCCGGCTACCACCCGCTTCATCGCCCATGCTGACAGCGATTCCAACGTGGTCAAGCAGGTGCTGGAACAGCGTACCGGCATCCCGACCCGCCTCAATCCAGAGGCGTAATGGCCGGCAAGTGCAGTTAAACAACAACGGCGACCATCAGGTCGCCGTTGTTGTTTCTGGGATTGGTGAGGTTCATTCGTAGCTGATTGTGATAATCGCCATGGTTTGGCGCGAGTCAATCCACCGATAGGAAACCTGGTTGGTGGCGAGACGCTGTGGCGACTGTTGTGCCAACTGTCTCAGATTGAGGGTATCTGTCGTTTGCTGTGGACCCGAGAGACAGGTGACCTGCACCCGATCCTGTTGCTGCTTGATGTGGCAGGCATCTTCAACGATTGCTCCGCTGAAGGTAATGTGCCCAGTACTGGTTGCCGACCTCGCCTGTGCCATCGATATACCCAAGCTGGCGCAGGTGAGTGCTACTACGATTGGCTTCATGCAGACCTCCAAATTGTCTTGCTCGCAGGTAGAAACCACTTTTCATGGCCTGTACTGCCAATATCGACCCGGTCAGTGAGAATGTGAGTGTTATTTGAGTGGCTGCAACGCAGCCCGACTCTGGTGGGTTAAATGACAAAACAGGGCAACCCAGGGATTGCCCTTGCTATGGCCGGCTGCGAGTGACCAGGCAGAGGGTATCCCGAGGAAGCTTTCATCTTCCTCAGGTGGTCGGTGGGGCATAGAGGGCCAGCCAGTTGCCTTCGGTATCCTCGATGATGACCCGGGAGCCATGACCACTGCCGATGCTGTGCAGAGGCTCCAGCACCCGCCCGCCGAGCCGGGGGACCAGCAGTTCCGCTTCCTGCAGCCTGTCACCGAGGGAGAGATAGATGAGGGGACCGGCACCGCCGGGCTGGTGATATTTGTCCATGGGGCCGAGACAGGCCGCCGCGTTGCTGCCGTCGTGGCGCAGCATGGCAAAGCGCATGGTCTCTTCCTGGATGGGGGTGACCTGCACATCGAGCAGGGCCGAGTAGAAGTCCATGGCGCGATCCAGATCCCGTGTCGGAATGTCGGCCCAGACCAGGGTGTTGTCCATCGTCGTATTCTCCAGAGTTCCCGGCCAACGCGGTCGGTGGCTCTTTGAGGTTAGAAGTGGCTGTCGGGGGGCGCCATGGATAAAAAAAGCGGCGCCTGATGGCGCCGCTTGAAGGGGGAAGAGCCGAGTAAGGCTCCCCTCTTATTTGCCGGCAATGCTGAGCCCGCCAAAGCGGATCAGCGGGGCATAGAAGTCCTTGCCATCGTCGTGGTGCAGCTGGTTGCCGACCGCTTCCAGCTCCCCGAGCAGACGATAGAAGTTGCCCGCCACCGTGATGCCGCGTACCGGTGCCACGCGCTCGCCATTTCGGCAGAGGAAGCCGGAGGCGCCGAACGAGAAGTCGCCGCTCACCGCATCGGCCCCGGAGTGCAGGCCGTCCAGCTTGACCAGCTCCAGGTACTCACCGCTTTGTACCTCGGCCTCGCCGTGGGGGCCGAGCCCGAACACCAGGTGACGAGGGGCCACGTCCAGGGCACTGCGGGCACTGCGGGCGGCTGCACCGTTGCTTGTCACGCCGAAGTGGCGGGCGGTGGCGCTGTTGTGCAGCAGGGTCTTGAGCTCCCCCTCGCCGATGAGCAGGAGATCCGAAGTGGCGGCCCCTTCGCCGTCAAACGCCTTGATCTTCATGCCCCCCGGCATATAGGCACGACTCTCCAGGGTGAGCCAGCGAGAAGCCACGCTTTGGCCCAGCTTGTCGCGCCAGGGGTTGATCCCCTGCTGGGCCCACTTGCCAGACAGTGCGGACTGGAAGCAGCCAAACAGGCTGGCAAAGCAGTGGGTGCTGAAGATGACGCTGTAGCGACCGCTCGGCACCGCCTCACCCATCAGCAGGCCATCGGCCACGGCGTGGATCTGGCGGATGAGAGGCTGGCTCTCCAACTCGTCGAAGCGCCGTGCGTACTGTCCCTGGTAGTGCATGGACTGGCGGCCCTCTCGCTCGATGAGAGCGGAGCTGTGGCAGCCGACGCTGAACTCCTGATGTTCGCAGACGCTGCCCTGGCTGTTGGCAAGCCAGAAGCGGCTCTCCCCCTCGAAGAAGCCGTTGTAGGGGGCGCCGGTCACGTCCGGCAGGGCCAGCATGTCGGACTCGAGGCGCAGGGTCAGGGCGATCTTCTCTTCCACCGCCGTGGTGTCGGCCTGATGTATCTCGGCGCAGTCGGTGATGAGCCTGCTCTGCTGCACTGTGATGCGCTGATCCGGGTCCACCTTGGCGAAGCGGCTCGCATCGAGCGCATCCTGCACCATGGCGTCCAGGGCCGACGCGTCGAGGGACTCGGAATAGGCGATGCCGACCCGGCCTTCCTTGATGAGGCGAATGCCGATCTGCTGGCTGCTTGTGACCTTGTATTCACTGAGTTCGCCCTTGTCGGCCTTGAGGGAGAAGGCCTTCTCCTGATTGGCGATGACGTCTGCCTCGGCACCCAGATCGGCGACCTGGTCCAGCAGACGGGCAAGCAGTTGGTTCATGTCGAGTTGGCTCATCAGGCGTTCCCTCCGACCAGGATATTGTCAACCTTGAGCGGTGGCTGGCCGACTGAAACGCGAATGAGGCGGGAGATGGAACCGCACAGAGTGTCATGGATGTTCATCAGGCGTTCCCTCCGACCAGGATATTGTCAACCTTGAGCGGCGGCTGGCCGACCGAGGCGGGAATGGAGCCGGAGACCGAGCCGCACATGCCGGCGGAGAGGGCCAGATCGCGCCCCACCATGGAGATCTCCTTCAATACCTGCGGGCCGGTGCCGATCAGGGTGGCCGACTTGAGGGGCCGGGTGATCCTGCCCCCCTCGATGAGGTAGGCCTCCTGCACGTTGAAGTTGAACTCGCCGGTACCGGGCTGCACAGAGCCACCCCCCATCCGCTTGGCATAGATGCCGTGTTCCACGGTTGCCAGCATGTCGTCGAGGCTGTAGTTGCCCGGTTCGATATAGGTGTTGCGCATGCGGGAGGCGGGGGCGAACTTGTAGGATTCCCGGCGCCCGGAACCGGTGCGGGCGTAGCCGGTGCGAAGGGCCCCCATTCTGTCCACCAGGAAGCCGGTCAGCACGCCGTCCTTGATGAGCTGGGTGTGCTGGGTCGCCATCCCTTCGTCATCGACGTTGATGGAGCCCCAGGCGTTGCCCTGCAAGCCCTCGTCCACCGCGCTGACCGCGGGGTTGGCGATTAGCTGGCCCATCTTGTCGTGGAACACGGATGCCTTTTTGGCCACCGAGGTGGTCTCCAGCAGGTGACCGCACGCCTCGTGGAAGATGACGCCGCCAAAGCCGCTCTCCATGATGACCGGCAGCTTGCCGCTCGGGCAGGGGGCGGCTCCCAGCTTCACCAGTGCCTGGCGGGTGGCGGTGAGAGCCAGCTCGCGGGGATCGATGCTCTCGGCATGCTCCCATCCCTTCATGGCACCGGGGGCTTCATAACCTACGCTCTGCTCGCCCCCGTCCAGGGCGATGGTCTGGGCCATGATGCGGTTGTAGTGGCGGCGATCGCTCACCTGCACCCCTTCGCTGTTGAAGATCTCCACCTCCTGCTCCCAGCCGAGCACGTTGCCCGAGAACTGGCTCACCTTGTCGCTCTCGGCGCGGGCCGCAGCGTCCATGGCATGCAGGTAAGCGATCTTCTGCTCCAGCAGCTTGTCGGCCGACAGCGGCAGAGCGATCGGGTTGCGGTCGGTCAGGCGGGTGAAGTCAAAGGCGGTGACGGTGACCACGGGGTCACGCCTGTCCTTGGCCGCCAGCAGGGTAACGATGCGCAAGAGCTCGTTGCGATCGGCCAGGTTGGTGTAGCCGTAGAGCACCTTGTGGCCGTAGCACAGGCGAACGCCGATACCGAAGTCGAGACCACCGCTGATGTTCTCTATCTGGCTGGAGAGCAGGCTGAGCTGGCTGCGGCGCTTGCGCTCCACAAACAGCTCGGCGAAATCGGCACCCAGCGCCAGCGCGTGATCGAGCACGTCGCGGGCGATGGCGGGGGCCAACAGGGAGAATGAAGTCATAGAATATCCTTTTCTGGTCTGTCCGTTTGCTTCCGACACCCGGCGTTGTGTTGTTATGGGGTGTCGACCTCATTGTTGCAGACCAGAAGCAAAAAGTCGCTATAGCGTCAGCCGATGATACCAAACGAGAAAATCGGTGCGATTTATGCGCCCGGCAGCCCGAGCGCAGGCTACCGGCAGGGGAGGTTGGCGCCGCTCATGGCGATCGCTTGATATGAGGTCGACCCACTGCTCGATACGGGGTCGGTCTGGTCGTCCATTGGCTGGCGTCGTCGAACATCCAGGCGGCCAGGATCAGAGCAGTTCATGGATCTCGCTCAGGATCTGGTCGACCCACTGCTCGATGCGGGGTCGGTCTGGTCGTCCATTGGCCGGCGTCGTCGAACATCCAGGCGATCAGGGTCAGAGCAGTTCGTGGATCTCGCTCAGGATCTGGTCGACCCACTGCTCGATGCGGGGTCGGTCTGGTCGTCCATTGGCTGGCGTCGTCGAACATCCAGGCGATCAGGATCAGAGCAGTTCGTGGATCTCGTTCAGGATCTGGTCGACCCACTGCTCGATACGGGACTCGGTCTGGTCGTACTGGTTGGCGTCATCGAGGGCCAGCCCGACGAAGTGACGGCCATCGTCGATGAGCGCCTTGGAGGCGTCAAACTCGTACCCCTCGTTGGGCCAGTAGCCCACTAGCTTGACCCCCTTGGGGACCAGCTGATCGTGCAGCAGGCCGAGGGCATCCTGATACCACTCCCCATAGCCCAGCTGATCGCCCATGCCAAACAGGGCGATGATGCGTCCCTCCAGATGCAGGTCGGCGATGTCTTCCCAGCGAGATTCCCAGTCCTCCTGCAGCTCGCCGAAGTCCCAGGTGGAGATGCCCAGGATCAGGATGTCGTACTCCTGCATGCGGGCGAGGGGCACATCCTTGATGTTGTGGAGATCGACCAGCTCGGGGCCGATGAGGGCGCGGATCTTCTCGGCGGCCATCTCGGTGTAGCAGGTGGTGGAGCCATAAAACAAACCTATCTTCATCGCTCTTCTCTTGATCGCAGTCGGCAAGGGGCGTGACCGGCACAGCGGCGCCCGGGGGGAGGGCGCCAGTCTAGCAGATTGCGCCGGGCTCTTCACCGCCTGAGGGGATGTGCAGCCTTGCCTTGCGGCCCGGGTGGGTCGGCACGTTACAATGGCGACCTGTTTCCCTGAGCGCGGCGCACCATGAGCAAAGCAGAATCCCATCCCCTGATCGAGCCGTTTCTCGACGCCCTCTGGCTGGAGCGGGGGCTTTCCGACAACACGGTCAGCTCCTATCGCACCGACCTGGAAAAATTTGCCCTCTGGCTCGATGAGCAAGGCGGTTCCCTGCTGCTGGCGGGGCTGGACGACATCCAGCACTACCTCGCCTGGCGGGTGGACCATCAGTTCGCGGCCAGCAGCACGGCCCGTTTCCTCTCGGCCCTGCGCCGCTTCTACCAGTACCTCAATCGCGAGAAGCTGCGCAGCGACGATCCCACCGTGCTGCTGGAGGGGCCAAAGCTCCCCAAAAAGCTGCCATCGGATCTGAGCGAAGCCGAGGTGGAGGCGCTGCTGCAAGCGCCCCTGGTGGACGACCCGCTGGAGCTGCGGGACAAGGCAATGCTTGAGCTGCTCTACGCCACCGGGCTGCGGGTGTCCGAGCTGGTGGGGCTGACCGCCGAACACGTCAGCCTGCGCCAGGGGCTGGTGCGAGTGGTGGGCAAGGGCAACAAGGAACGCCTGGTCCCCATGGGGGAAGAGGCGGTGCACTGGCTGGAGCGCTACTACCGGGAGGGGCGCACCCTGCTGCTGGGTGGCACCAGCTCGGACGTGGTGTTCCCCTCCAAGCGGGCCAGGATGATGACCCGCCAGACCTTCTGGCACCGCATCAAGCTCTATGCCCTGAGAGCCGGCATCAGGGGGGAGCTCTCCCCCCACACCCTGCGTCACGCCTTCGCCACCCACCTGCTCAATCACGGCGCCGATCTGCGAGTGGTGCAGATGCTGCTGGGCCACGCGGATCTCTCCACCACCCAGATCTATACCCACGTGGCCAACGAGCGGCTCAAGGCACTGCACGGCCAGCACCACCCCAGAGCCTGATCGCCTCACCTGCCCTGCAACAAAAAACCGCCCGAAGGCGGTTTTTTTCAGCACACGACAGGGAGGAAACGGTTATTTCCCCTGCTGGGATTTCAGCAAGTCGCGGATCTCGGTCAGCAGCTCCTGATCCTTGGTGGGGCCGGCCGGGGCAGCGGCTTCCTCTTCCTGCTTCTTCTTCAGGGTGTTGATGGCCTTGAGCCCCATGAAGATGGCGAAGGAGATGATCAGGAAGTCGATACAGGTCTGGATGAATTTGCCATAGGCGATGACCACGGCAGGGGCATCCCCTTCGGCGGCCTTCAGGGTCACGGCGAGATCGCTGAAATCCACGCCCCCCAGGATCAGCCCGATGGGCGGCATGATCACGTCTCCCACGAAGGAGGAGACAATCTTGCCAAAGGCGGCACCTATGATGATACCGACCGCCATGTCGATCACATTGCCCCTGGATGCAAAGGCCTTGAACTCTTGAATCAGACTCATTTTTCCCCCTAGAAATGGACGACGTGCCACCTGAGCGCACGTCGATTTGAATAATAAAATATCAGCAAAACAGAGGGATGACTAAAGATGTCTCCCGTCGTCCTGATTAGCTTGCGGGGCTCAAGCCCGATTGGCAACCTGTCATCCCGTGATTTTTTCTTGCGGACGTTATTAATCGATCACTAATTAAGGTCTTTGGGAGAGGGAATTGTCTGGGTTACCTTATGAGGCCCTTCAATCATGCCAAGTGAATGAGCTAATGCGATATTTACTGCTGGGAATGATGCTGCTGTGCGCTTTTGCGGCCAGCGCGGGGATGGACCCCCATGTGTTGAAACAGACCATAGAGCAGCGCCTCGGTGTGCAGGTCTACCTGGTGGACGAGACCCCCATGCCGGGCCTCTATCTGCTGGGCACGGCCCAGGGACTGCTCTACAGCGATGCCAGGGGAGACTATGTGCTGCAGGGCTCCATGCTGGATCTGGCCCACGACATGAGAAACCTCACCCGGCTCAGCCAGCAGCAGCAACGCAGGCTGGCGCTCTCCCAGATAGGGGAGGCCCGGCTCTGGCTCAAGGCCACCCCTGAACGCCACCGCCTCACCCTGTTTACCGATCTCGCCTGCGGTCCTTGCCGCATCGCGCTGGAGGAGTTGCCCCGCTTGCAGGCGAGGGGCGTGAGCGTGCAACTGCTGCCTGCGCCTGTCGCCGCCTCGGATCAGGCTAGCTGGTGCGATCCCGGGCTGTTGCGCGAACTCAACTTCAGCGATCGTTTGCCTGAGAGCGGTTGTAATGCGATCCTTGCCCATCATATCGGCCTGAGCCAATGGCTCGGGATCAAGGCGTCACCGAGCTGGGTCCTGCCCAATGGCGACCTGGTGCGCGGTTACCAGAGCCCCGAACAACTGCTCAAGATACTGGATCACATCAATGCCCCTGCAAATCCGTCGTCGTCCGCGAGTTGATGATTCCCATCTGCCCGCCACCCTGCACCCGCTGCTTCGCCAGATCTTCGCCAGCCGCGGGGTAGAAGACCCTGCCCTGCTGGAGCGCAGCGCCAACCAGCTGCTGCCGCCCCAGCGTCTGTTCGGCATGGCGCAGGCGGTGCCGCTGCTGGCCGAGGCGCTGACGGCGCAAAAACGCATTCTCATCGTCGGTGACTTTGACTGCGACGGCGCCACCAGCTCGGCCCTGTGCGTGCTGGCTTTGCGCGCCATGGGTGGTCGTCACATCGATTTTCTGGTGCCCAACCGCTTCGAGTTCGGCTATGGCCTCACCCCGGAGATCGTCGAGCTGGCGGTGGCCCGTGGCGCCGAGTTCCTGATCACGGTGGACAACGGCATCTCCAGCATCGCCGGGGTGGCGGCGGCCAAGGCGGCCGGCATGCAGGTACTGGTTACCGATCACCATTTGCCCGGCCAGGAGCTGCCTGACGCCGACGCGATAGTGAACCCCAACCAGCATGGCTGCGACTTCCCCTCCAAGTCCCTGGCCGGGGTCGGGGTCGCCTTCTATCTGATGGCGGCTCTCAACACCCATCTGCGCCAGAGCGGCTGGTATGAGCGCCAGGGGCTGCGCGCCCCCAACGTGGCGGATTACCTGGATCTGGTGGCCCTCGGCACCGTGGCCGACGTGGTAGCGCTCGATGGCAACAACCGCATCCTGGTCCATCAGGGGTTGCAGCGGATCCGGGCTGGCCGTTGTCGCCCCGGCATCCAGGCGCTGGTGGATGTGTCGGGCCGCGACGGTCGTCGCCTGTGCGCTGCCGATCTCGGCTTTGCGCTGGGGCCGCGCCTCAACGCGGTGGGCCGGCTCGATGACATGTCCCTCGGGGTCGCCTGTCTGCTGAGCGAGGACATCAACCTGGCGCGCCAGCTCGCTTCCGAAATGGACAGCCTCAACCAGGAGCGCAAGGAGATCGAGCAGGGGATGCAGCAGGAGGCGCTCGCCACTTTGGAGCAGATCCGTTTTCGCGACGGTGAGGTGCCGTCGGGCATCGTGCTGCACCGGGACGAGTGGCATCAGGGGGTGGTGGGGCTGGTGGCCTCCAAGGTGAAGGAGAAGTACTACCGCCCGGTCATCGCGTTTGCCGAGAGCAGCGAGACCGAGCTCAAGGGCTCCGGGCGCTCCATCCCGGGGGTGCATCTGCGCGATGCGCTGGAACTGCTCGACACCCGCCACCCCGGCTTGATGGGCAAGTTTGGCGGCCACGCCATGGCGGCCGGGCTGACCCTGCCCAAGGCCAATATCGAGGCCTTCGGTCGGGCCTTCGAGGCGGTCATCGGCGAGCTGGTGACCCCTGAGCTCTTGACCGGGGTGCTGCTCACCGATGGCGAGCTGCTGCCCGATGAACTGAGTCTGGAGCTGGCGGAGCTTATTCGCGCCTCCGGCCCCTGGGGTCAGGCCTTCCCCGAGCCGCTGTTTGACGGGGAATTCGTACTGGTGCAGCAGCGGCTGGTGGGGGAGAAGCACCTCAAGATGATGCTGACCACGGATTCCGGCCACGCGGTGGATGCCATCGCCTTTGGCGTCGACTTGCAGCGCTGGCCCGATGCCTCGGTGAAGCGGGTGCGGCTGGTCTACCGGCTTGACGTCAACGAGTGGCGCGGCAACCGCAGTGTGCAGCTGCTGGTGGAGCATCTGGAAGCCGTCGGCCTCTGATTCCCGCGAGTCTCTCTTGCTGCCGATGACGGCCACCTCTGGGTGGCCGTTTTTTATGGTATGAACTCGGATGTTGTCGTTGACCTGTCTATTGCTTCACAGTTTAAGCTTCCCTTCATCGGGTCACGGACCCCTCAGCGAGTGGTTGTCATGAAAATATCCGAACTGGCCCGGCGCTGCGGCCTGGCACGCTCCACCCTGCTCTATTACGAGAAACTGGGGGTGATTGCGGGCACGAGGGGCGCCAACGGCTATCGCCACTACGACGATGACGATCTGCAGCGGCTGCGGATGGTGCAGGCGCTGCAGGCCGGCGGGCTCAGCCTCAAGCAGTGCCTCGCCTGTCTGGCGGGCGAGCTGGAGCAGGCAACGCTGGCAGCCCGGGTCAGGGAGCTGGATGAAGAGCTGGCGCGGATGCAACGCGCCCGGGATCTGCTGGCGGATCTCGCCGGTTTGCGTGCGCACTCCGGCGACGAGTTCAAGGCCTGGCAGCGGCAACTGCAGCATCAAGCCCCGCAGGCCTACTTTGCCTGGGTGATGAAGCAGGGATTCAGTGAAAAAGAGCGTTACCACCTGCAGTGGCTCAGCAAAGACATGAATGAACATGAACGTTATATCCGGGATTTCAAGCTGCTGCTGGATGGCATGAGCTATTGGGGGCCGGGCGATAGCCTCTTCACCCAGCAGCAATTTGCCGCGCTGCCCAGCCAGCCTCGCCGGATCCTCGACATGGGCTGCGGGCGCGGCGCCGCCACCTTGGCGCTGGCACAGGTGACGGACGCCACCATCGTAGCCATCGATCTGGACGAGGAGGCGCTGGCCGCCGTGGCGAGATCGGCCAGCGCGGCTGGCTTTGAGCAGGTCACTACCCTGTGCGCCAACATGGCGGCGCTGCCGGCAGATCTTGCCCCCGCCGATCTCATCTGGGCCGAGGGGAGCGCCTACACCATCGGGGTGGCCAACGCCTTGCAGGCATGGCGGCCGTACCTTGCCGGCCCTGCTGCCTGCCTGGTGCTGAGCGACCTGGTGTGGCTGACGGACACGCCCCCAGAGGAGGCGCTGGCGTTCTGGCAGCGGGATTATCCCGCCATGCAGACCCTGGCGGGCCTGTTCAAAACGGTGCAGGAGGCGGGTTATCGCTGCCTGTGGCACACCCCGTTGCCGCAAAGGGCCTGGGACAACTATCTGGATCCCATCGAGCGCAATCTGGCGCGCCACAGTGCCGAGCTGGGGGATAGCCCAGCCTGGCAGGATCTGAGCCGGGAAGTGGCCATCCACCGCCAATACCTGGATAGCTATGGCTATGTGATCTGCTGCCTGCAGGCAGTCTGATCAGGTCATCCATTGAAAGAGAGCAAACGGAGAAAACCTTATGAACATCATCATTCGGCCCGAAACAGGCGCCGATCACGACGCCATTGAAGCGCTGACCGTGGCCGCGTTCCTCAATGCCCCCCATACCGATCACAACGAACAGCTGATCGTGCGCGCCTTGCGCCAGGCCGGGGCACTCAGCCTGTCGCTGGTGGGGGAGCAGGCGGGGCGGGTGGTCGGCCACCTCTGCTTCTCGCCGGTCACCATCAGCGATGGCAGCCCGCACTGGTATGGCCTTGGCCCCATTTCCGTCTCCCCTGCGCTTCAGGGCAGGGGGCTGGGGTCACGGCTGATGGACGCGGGTCTGGCCGAGCTCAAGGGGATGGGAGCGGTCGGCTGCGTGGTGCTGGGGGATCCCGGCTTCTACGGCCGTTTTGGTTTCGTGCCCGAGCCGGGGTTGACGCTGCCCGGCGTGCCGCCCGAGTACTTCATGGCCCGCTCGTTCGGCGCTGCCATGCCCAGTGGTGAAGTGCGCTATCACCCGGCCTTCGAGCAGGGCTAAGCCCTCACCTTGAGGAAGATGCAAGTCGCTTTCTCAAGGTGGTGCAACCTTGCCGGTTTTAGGGAATAGGGCGGTGTTTAATATCGCTCCTGTTAATATCTCATGGTGGAAAATGCAATAAGTGACGGTATTGTGATATATTCCACCTGTAATTTTTCTTGACGGACAGCCCCCTTGTCATCCTCTCGCCGCCCCTCGTCATGGCCGATGGTGCTTGCCATCGCCTGCCTTCTCTGGCTTGCCGCTGCGGCGGCGGCAGGGGTCGTTGCAACTAAGGGAATGGAGACGCAAGGGCAGGAGCGGCCGATGCTGTTCCATGAGCCAGCGAACCCGGGGCTTGCCGACAACGTCAGCCTGCCGCCCGCCTCCCAGTGGCGGCTCGGTTTCGAGCAGGGACGGCGACTGGAAGGGGCCGCTCATGCCGAGCTCTACCAGATGCTGCTGGCCTGGTTCCAGCACGAGATCCTCGGCCTGCTCTGTGGCCTGCTGTTCTTCCTGCCCCTCATCTACCTCAGGCAGCGGCCCGACTACTTCGGCGCTCTGCACACACGGCGGCTTCGCTGCCACCACCTGCAATATCGCTTCTGCCAGGGCGACTAGGTTCACCAGCCGGGCGCCCGCCCGTTTGATCCCCGTCATTGAGTACCGCTGACCGGGCTGCTCGGCAGTCTGGCGGCTGCCGTGGTCATTACCGGGTGCTGCGCCAGCTCTCTCTGTAAACGTCATCTTCGCGACTGGCCGTTGGCCGGGCGCGGACATGCTCTTATTGCAACCAAGTGGTGAACTCATTCATGGACTATTACGTCAATCTCTTCATCCAGTCGATCTTTGTGGAAAACCTGGCGCTGGCCTTCTTTCTTGGCATGTGCACCTTCCTGGCCGTTTCCAAGAACATCAACACCGCCTTCGGTTTGGGCATGACGGTGCTGGTGGTCATGGTGATCGCCATCCCCCTCAACAACCTGATCTACCGCCATATCCTGCGTCCCGAGAGTACCTTCCTCGGGGAGTTTGATCTGGGCTTTCTCGATTTCATCGTCTATATCGGGGTGCTGGCGGCGCTGGTGCAGGTGATGGAGATGGTGCTCGACAAACATTTCCCGGCGCTCCATCACGCGCTCGGCATCTATCTGCCGCTGCTGACGGTGCATTGCGCCATCTTCGGCGGGGTGATGTTCATGGCCCAGCGGGATTACGACTTCATCGAATCCGTGGTGTACGGGGCGGGCTCAGGGCTGGGCTGGCTGCTGGCCATCGTCGCCATTGCGGGATTGCGTCAGAAGATGAAGTATTCGGATGTGCCCGAGGGGCTGCGGGGTATCGGCATCACCTTCATCGTGGCCGGGCTGATGTCCCTCGGCTTCATGTCCTTTTCCGGCATCTCGCTCTGAGCCATGGCCGGGTGGTGGCCCAATGAAGGTGCTCAATCCAGACGCTTTGCCATGTTGTAGCCCGTGATGGTGAAGCCCAGCGCCTGATAGAGCGCCAGTGCCCTCGGGTTGTCATGGGCCACCCTCAGCTTGATCTGGTGGATGCCTAGGGGGGCGAGCTGCGCCTCCAGGGCGGCCATGGCTGCCTTGCCGAGGCCGCGACCACGATGGGGCGGTGTCACATAGAAGTCGTAGATGAAGGTGGTGCCGGCGGCGCCGTCGATGGCGTGCCAGAGATAGCCCAGAGGCTCGCCCGGCGCGTTCGAGGCTTCAGGTACCATGGCGAGCAGGTGATGACCCGGGGTGGCGACACCCAGTGGCAGGAGCTGCTGCAACGAGGCGTCGGCCTGACGGTGGGCGTCAGGCAGCGCCATCCCGTGGTTGCTGGCAAGATCCTGGGCGTAATCCTCGATGAAGTAGTCGCGATAGGCGTGAAAGTCTGCGTCACGCAGGGGGATCAGGCGAACGGTGAGAGTCGGCATCCGGCACAGCACTCCAGAGAAGGGGAGTGGCCACGTTACGCCAGAACGGCGCCAATCACAAAGGGACAACCGCTGCCTGCGAGGTGACGGCGATAAAAAAAGAGCGCCCAGGGGCGCTCTTTTTTCTGCCAGCAGGAAAAGAGGCTTATTTGACCTCTTCCCCCTTGGCTTGCAGGTCTGCGTGGTAGGAGGAACGCACGAAGGGACCGCAGGCGGCGTGGCTGAAGCCGAGATCCATGGCCACATCCTTGAGTTCGTCGAACTCTGCGGGCGGCACATAACGCTTCACCGGCAGGTGGTGGCGGCTCGGTTGCAGATACTGGCCCAGGGTCAGCATGTTGACGCCGTGCTCGCGCAGATCCTTGAGCACCTCGACGATCTCTTCGTTGGTCTCGCCAAGGCCCATCATCAGACCGGACTTGGTCGGCACGTGGGGATGCATCTCCTTGATGCGGCGCAGCAGCTCCAGGGACCACTTGTAGTCGGCCCCCGGACGGGCAACCCGGTACATGCGCGGGGCGGTTTCCAGGTTGTGGTTGAAGACGTCAGGCGGGGTCTCGCGGAACACCTCCAGCGCCTGCTCCATCCGGCCACGGAAGTCCGGGGTCAGGATCTCGATGCGGGTCTGGGGGCTGTGCTCGCGGATCTCGCGGATGCAGTCGGCGAAGTGCTGGGCACCGCCGTCCCGCAGATCGTCGCGGTCCACCGAGGTGATCACCACGTACTTGAGGTTCATCTCCTTGATGGTCAGTGCCAGCTTCTTCGGCTCCTCCGGATCCAGCGGCAGCGGGCGGCCGTGGGCCACGTCGCAGAAGGGGCAGCGGCGGGTGCAGATGGCGCCCATGATCATGAAGGTGGCGGTGCCGTGGTTGAAGCACTCCGCCAGGTTGGGGCAGGAGGCTTCCTCACACACAGAGTGCAGCTTGTTCTTGCGCAGGGTGCTCTTGATGTGCTCGATCTTCTGGCTCGACGGCGGCAGCTTGATCCGCATCCACTCCGGCTTGCGCAGCACTTCCTCGCTGGGATCCGGCATGAATTTCACCGGGATCAGGGCCATCTTGTCGCCATCGCGCAGCTTGACGCCCGGCTCCATACGAACGGGTTTGCTCATGATTCACTCTCGGTGTTTGTTATTGTCTGGTTGACGGTCACCAGGGGCCTCGCAGCTTCCTCGTGACCACGGGGCATGGGGTTGCTCATGCCGCCTCTTCGGTATTCGTGATCTCTTGGTAGCCAATCAGGCGGGCCAGCTCCGTCACCAGCAGAGACTGTGCCTCGGCGACGCTCTGCGGGCCGCCCAGGGCGCTGGTCTGGGTCATGGCCATACCCGCATAGCCGCACGGATTGATGCGCAGGAAGGGGGTCATGTCCATGTTGACGTTGAGAGCCAACCCGTGGAACGAGCACCCCTTGCGAATGCGCAAGCCCAGGGACGCCAGCTTGGCCTCCATGCCCAGATCGCTCTTCACGTAGACGCCCGGGGCATCGGCCTTGGCGTAGGCCTCGATATTGCTTTTGGCGAGCGTGTTGATGATGGCGGTTTCGAGGCAGGTCACCAGCTCCCGTACAGAGAGCTTGCTGCGGCGCACATCCACCAGCACGTAGAGCACCAGCTGGCCCGGGCCGTGATAGGTCACCTGGCCACCGCGATCACTCTGCACCACCGGGATGTTGCCGGGGGCGAGCAGGTGTTCGGCCTTGCCGGCCTGACCCTGGGTGTAGACGGGGTCATGCTCCACCACCCAGAACTCGTCCGGGGTGTCGGGGGTGCGATTGTCGGTGAACGCCTTCATGGCGTCCCACACCGGCTGGTAGGGGCGACGGCCCAGCTGTCTGACGAGCAGTTGGCCGGCTGACGGTTGTGGCTCGGCGGGCGTTTCGAGTGACATCTTTCCTCACTGGCGGCGCGGTGTCGGTACGGTCGCCGCTGCGACCGGGCGGCAAATAATCAGTCGCCCCGGTGGCGGGGCGAAAGAGGCAGCTTACAGGACGTAACGAACCAGCTCGATCTTGCCAAGGGCGGTATACATGGCCTCGATGTGTTCCTTGCTCTGGGCGGTGACCGTCACCCGTACCGAGTGATAGTTGCCCTTGGAGCTCGGTTGAACGGTCGGGCTGTAGGTGCCGGGAGCATGTTGCTGCAGCACTTCCACCACCATGTCGGGCAGGGCGGGATCGGCCACGCCAAGCACCTTGAACGGGAACTTGCAGGGGAACTCCAGCAGTTCATCAAACTTGGTATTCATCTACTTCACCTTTCTGGGTCGCCGGGACGCGGCGTCATCTTTACGTCTTTGAGGGCCGCCGAAACGGTCCCCTCATCAGCCCCCAGGGGGCAGTTCCCAGTCTATATGGGCATGAGCCGCCTCGGGATCAAGACCCGGCGGTGCGGCAAGACGTGGAAATGCTGCTTTTTACCACAAATCGTCAGTCGGCGGAACCTGCAGATTACAGGGTTATTGACTGGACAGACCGCAAAAGACAGCAGCGGCGCCTGTTGGCGCCGCTGCTTGAGGAAGGGTCTGTTACTTGAACCAGCTGGAGACCAGCATCACCAGGTAATCCCACAGGCGGCTCATCAGGCCACCTTCCTGCACCTCTTCCAGGGCAACCAGGGGAACCTGCTTGATCTCCTTGTCCCCTTGCTTGAGGTACACGGTGCCGACGCGCTGGCCCTTGGCCAGGGGCGCCTTCAGCTCGCTCTCCAGCTGGAAGTCCGCCTTGAGGTTGTTGCCCTGGCCACGGGTGACCAGCACGGAGACGTCCTTGTCGACCCCCAGCTTCACTTCAGACTTGTCGCCCATCCAGATCTTCTGGGTGACCAGTTCGGTGCCCGCCTTGTAGGGGGTCAGGCTCTGGAAGAAGCGGAAGCCGTAGGTGAGCAGCTTCTTGCTCTCGGCGGCGCGGGAGGCCTCGCTGTTGGCCCCCATGACCACGGCGATCAGGCGCATGCCTTCGTTGTTGGTGGCGGAAGAGACCAGGTTGTAGCCGACCTGGCTGACGTGACCTGTCTTGATGCCGTCAACCTGCAGGGATTGGTCCCACAGCAGGCGGTTGCGGTTGTGCTGGGTGATGCCGTTGAACACGAAGGACTTCTGGGAGTAGATCTTGTACTCCTCCGGCTGATCGTGGATCAGAGCCTGACCCAGGCGGGCCATGTCGCGGGCGGTACTGTAGTGGCCCTCTTCATCCAGGCCGTGGGGGTTCTTGAACTGGGAGTCCTTCATGCCGAGCTTGGCGGCCCAGGCGTTCATCAGGCTGGCGAAGGAGTCGGTGCTGCCTGCCAGGTGCTCGGCCATGGCGACGCAGGCGTCGTTGCCGGACTGGATGATGATGCCCTTGTTGAGATCATCGACGGAGACCTGCTTGCCCACCTCGATGAACATCTTGGAGGAGTCGGAGTAGTTCTTGGACCAGGCGTTCTGGCTGATGGTCACCATGTCGGTGCCCTTGATGTTCCCCTTGTGCAGCTCGTCGCCGACGATGTAGGAGGTCATCATCTTGGTCAGGCTGGCGGGGGGCAGACGCTCGTCGGCGTTCTGCTCGGCCAGCACCTGGCCGGAGAAGTAGTCGATCAGGATGTGGGCCTTGGCGGAGATCTCGGGCGCGGCAGGCACCACCATGGGGGCGCTGTTCAAAGTGGGGACCGGCTGGGCACTCGGCAGGGCCGAATCCGGGGTCGGAACAGGCTGGTTGGCCTGAGCGGTGGCGCTTAACAGGGAGGCCAGAATAACGGAGCGGGCAAATTTGGACATCTTGAAATTCCTGGTGCCTGGATGGGATGTACCCAAGTTGAAAAAAAGCGGGCCCCACTATACCAGATGTGCGTGTCGGTCATAGTCCGAGATGCGACCTGGACGGGATTTTATGGGATGGCCCCCGACCTCGCGTCGTATCCCGGCGCGAGGTCGGGGCGGGTATCAGGGCACGATGAAGGCCTGCTCCAACCCACCCTGGCGTATCTGCTCGAGCAGGGGGGCCTGCTTGTCGCTGGCCACGGGCCCGAGCAGGACGCGGAAGACGGCGCCATGTGCCACCACCTGGTACGGCACGCCATAGCGCTGGGTCATCACCTTGCCCATGGCCTCGGCCCGCGCCTGCGAGCCGCTGGCAAGCACCTGGATCATCTTGCCCTGGGTCGCACCGGCCCTGGGAGGGGAGACGGTGGTGGTCGCCGTGGCGGCAGGAGCAGGAGCAGGCGCGGCCTTGGCCGGTGCCGTGGGGGCCGGCGTCTCGTTCACGAAGGAATTGGCTGCTGGCGCCGCAGGCTCCATGGGCGTCATCGGGGTCATGGGCACCATCTCCACCATCTGATCGGGCTGATCGGTGATGAGTTCGAGGCGCACCCGGGCCTCACCCCCTTCCACCATCTCCAACTGCGCGGCGGCGGCGTGAGAGAGATCGATGAGGCGATCGCTGCCGAAGGGGCCGCGATCATTGACGCGTACTATGGTCTCCAGACCGTTGTCCAGATTGGTGACCCGCACGTAGCTTGGCAGGGGCAGATTGCGGTGGGCTGCGCTGAACAGGGTGCTGTCCTGCACGTCACCGTTGGCAGTCTTGTTGCCGTCCAGATCCCGGGAGAGCCAGCTGGCAGTGCCTTCCTCGCTGTAGTGCTTGATGTCGCGCCACACCTCAAACTTCTGCTTGCCGATCCAGTAGTCCCGGTTGCCGCTCTCGCTCATGGGTTCGGGGCGGGGAATGGCGCCGGTCGCCTGGGGGATCTCGATGACCTGGGGCTTCTCCTGGGGGACGGGCTCCGGGGGCAGCGGCTGGGGTTCGGGTTGGCTGCTACAGGCGGCCAGCAACAAGGTCAGGCTGAGGGGAAGAAGTTTGTGGCTGTAATGCATAAGCGTCCTGGATTGCTTGACTGAGTTGATGCACCGCCATCGCATAGAGAGGGCTGCGATTGTAGCGGGTGATCACGTAAAAATTGTGGCGCGCGACCCAGTATTCCGGTCCTTCGGCCTGCTCCATCGCCAGCAGTTTTACCGGCGTCTCGGGTGACGGCGGTGTGGCGACTTCTATGCCCGCAGCGGCCAGCTCTGTCCAGCGGTGTCTTAGCTCGGGCTCGGGTGCAAGCAGGGTACCTACTGGCGCCAATCCGATCAAGGCGGGCTCCACCACCGGCTCGCCCCAGCGCCAGTGGTGCAGGGCGAAGTAGTTGGCCACGCTGCCGATGGCATCTGCCGGGTTGGCGAAGAGATCCCGCTTGCCGTCTCCGTCGAAGTCGACCGCGTAGTGGCGGTAGCTGGAGGGCATGAACTGGCCCATGCCCATGGCGCCGGCATAGGAGCCCTTGAGATTGGTGAGCGGCCACTTCTCTTCCCGGGCAAGCAGCACCAGCTGGGCAAACTCCTTGGCGAAGAAATCTGCCCGTTCTGGGTAGTGGAATCCCAGGGTGTAAAGGCTGTCGAGCACCGGATGGCGGCCCATCTGTCGACCGTAAAAGGTCTCGATGCCGATGATGGCGACGATGAGGGAGGCGGGGACCTGGTAGGTCTGCTCGGCCCGTGCCAGGGTGGCGGCATGGCGCTGCCAGAATCCCACTCCGTCCCGGATGCGCTCCGGGGTGACGAACAGCGGCCTGTAGCGGTGCCAGGGCTTGGCTTCCCAGGGGCGGCGGATGGTGTCCAGCACCTCCTGGCGCAGGCTGGCCTGGGCGGCGGCGGCCTGCAACTCTGCCAGCGGCACCTGCTGCTGCTCGGCCAGCAGGCTGAGCCGGGCCGGCGAGACGGCAGCACCCGCCGTCAGGGTGCACAGAGATAGAGCCAGCCAGCCGAGCCGCATCAGGCGAGCAGCCGCCTGTGGGTCTGGATGGACATCAGAACGCCGAAGCCCGCCATCAGGGTTACCATGGAGGTGCCGCCGTAGCTCACCAGCGGCAGGGGAACCCCTACCACCGGCAGGATGCCGCTTACCATGCCCATGTTGACGAACACATAGACGAAGAAGGTCAGGGTCAGGGCGCCCCCCAGCAGGCGTTCGAAGCTGTTCTGGGCCTGCATGGAGATAAACAGGCAGCGGCTGATGATGTAGAGGTAGATGACCAGCAAGAGGGCCACTCCCACCAGACCGAACTCCTCGCTGAATACGGCGAAGATGAAGTCGGTGTGGCGCTCTGGCAGGAATTCGAGCTGGGACTGGGTGCCTTGCAGCCACCCCTTGCCGAACACGCCGCCGGAGCCGATCGCAATCTTGGACTGGATGATGTGATAGCCGCGACCGAGCGGGTCCTTCTCCGGGTCCAGCAGCATCAGCACCCGCTGGCGCTGGTAGTCGTGCATCAGGAAGAACCAGAGTACCGGCATGAAGGCGCAGATGAGCAAGACCGCGAGCCCGATGAGCCACCAGCTGATCCCCGCCAGGAAGATGACGAAGAAGCCGGAAGCGGCCACCAGGATGGAGGTGCCGAGATCGGGTTGGGCCGCGATCAGCAGGGTGGGCAGCAGCACCATCACCAGGGCGATCATCACATGGCTGAACTTTGGCGGCAGGGAGTGCCGGCTGAGCCAGGCGGCCACCATGATGGGCATGGAGAGTTTCATCACCTCGGAGGGCTGGAACTTCATGAAGCCGAGATCGAGCCAGCGCTGGGCCCCCTTTCCGATATGGCCGAACACGTCCACCGCGATGAGCAGCAGCACCACCACCGCAAACAGGGGCACCGACCAGCGGGCATAGAGGGAGGGCGGCAGCTGTGCCATGCCGATCATCAGACCGAAGGCCAGGGCGCCGCGCACCAGCTGGCGCACGATGGAGTCGAGATCCTGGCCCGAGGCGGAGTAGAGCACCACCATGGAGAGGGCCATCAGGGTCAGCAGGCCGAGCAGCAGCGGCAGGTCGATGTGCAGCTTGTACCAGATGCTCTGCTGGCGGGCAGAATTACTCATTGGGAAACGACCTCACTCGGTTGGGACGGCTTTTCCGGTGCCGGTGGCAACTGGGGTTCCGGCGGCAGCAGATAGGCATCCAGCATGTGGCGGGCGACCGGTGCCGCCATAGCGCTGCCGCCCCCGGCGTTCTCCAGCACCAGGGCGACCACCGCCTTGGGTGCCTCGAAGGGGGCGAAGGCGACGAACAGGGCGTTGTCGCGGTGCTCCACCTTGGTGGTGGCCGCGTTGTAGACCTGGTTCTCCTTGAGGCCCACCACCTGGGCGGTGCCGGACTTGCCCGCCGCCTTGTAGGGGGTATTGGCGAAGGCGCGGCGCCCCGTCCCTTCGTGGCCGTTGATGACGCGCCACATGCCGTCCTTGGCCACCTGCCAGTAGGTATCGCTCTTGGCGGCGATGGCCACGTTCGGGTTGATGGGGGCGTTGACCACGCCATCGGAGGAGGCGGTGCTCTTGAGCAGGTGCGGCGTCACGTCGTGACCGTTTTGGGTCAGGATGCTGATGGCCTTGGCGAGCTGGATCGGGGTGGCGCTCCAGTAGCCCTGGCCGATGCCGATGGAGATGGTGTCCCCCTGGTACCAGGGTTGACGCCAGCGGGCCATCTTCCAGTCCCGGGAGGGCATGACGCCCCGGGTCTCTTCATAGAGGTCCACGCCGCTGTACTGGCCGAAGCCGAACTTGGTCATGTAGCTGTTGATCTTGTCGATGCCGACCCGGTAGGCGAGATCGTAGAAATAGGTATCCGCCGACACCTCGATGGCACGATAGACGTCGAGCCAGCCGTGGCCCCAGCGGCGCCAGTCCCGGAACTTCTTGGTGGTGCCCGGGATGGAGAAGCTGGGCCCGCCGAAGTAGCGGTAATTGGGGGTGATCGCCCCCTCGTTGAGCCCCATCACCGCCATCATGGGCTTGACGGTGGAGGCGGGGGCATAGATGCCCTGGGTGGTGCGGTTCACCAGCGGCCGGGCGGGATCGTTGAGCAGCGCCGAGTAGTTGGCGCTGGAGATGCCGGTCACGAACAGGTTGGGGTCGTAGCTCGGGCTCGACTCCATGGCCAGGATGGCGCCGGTGTTGGGCTCCATCATCACGATGGCGCCCCGGCGGCCGGCCAGCAGCTCCTGGGCCTTCAACTGCAGGCGGATGTCGATGTTGAGGTAGATGTCCTTGCCGGGCTCGGGGGGCTGGAATTTCAGGGTACGTACCACCCGGCCGCGGTTGTTCACCTCGACCTCCTGATAACCCGCTACGCCGTGTAGCTGATCCTCGTAGTACTTCTCCACCCCCTGTTTGCCGATGTCCTTGGTGGCGGCATAGTTGGCGAGCTTCTCCTCCTTCTCGAGGCGCTCCACGTCACGGGTGTTGATCTTGGCCACGTAGCCCAGGGCATGGGTGAGGGTATCGCCGAACGGGTAGTAGCGCTTGAGGTAGGCCTCGATGCTGGCCCCCGGGTAGTTATGCTGGTTGACCGAGAAGAGGGCGACCTGGTATTCGGTCAGCTTCTCGAACAGGGGCACGGGCTTGAAGCGGCGCTGACGCTTGACCTCGGCCAGGAACTTCTCCTTGGTCCCCTCCGGCAGGGCCAGCAGGGTGATGAGGTCGTCCGCGGTCTTCTCCAGGTTCTCGGTCTCTTCGGGCACGATCTCCAGGCTGTAGACCGGGCGGTTTTCCGCCAGCAGAACACCGTTGGCGTCGTAGATGAGGCCACGGGGCGGCGCCACCGGCACCACACGGATGCGGTTGTCGTTGGAGCGGGTCTGGTAGGTTTCGTAAGACTCTACTTGCAGGTAGTAGAGGTTAGCCAGCAGCACCAGCATGAGGGTGACCATGCCGATGTAGGCGACCAGGGTGCGCCGGAAGAACAGACGTCCCTCGGCACTGTGATCGCGCATTTCAATGCGATTCTTCAGCATGCCGTTACCTTGTGGCTGACGTGCGGGTGAGAGAGGAGAAATGCATGCTCAGGGTCGGCATGGGTCACTCTCTGTGATAAGGGTGATTGGTGGTGATGCTCCAGGCGCGGTAGAGGCTCTCGGCCACCAGCACCCGCACCAGGGGATGGGGCAGGGTCAGGGGCGAGAGCGACCAGCTCTGTTCCGCGGCAGCCTTGCACTCGGGGGAGAGCCCCTCCGGGCCACCCACCAGCAGGGCCACGTCCCGGCCATCCAGCTTCCAGGCTTCCAGTTGCACGGCGAGCTGCTCCGTGGTCCAGGGCTTGCCCGGAATGTCCAGGGTCACGATGCGGGAGCGGCCGGCGGCGGCCAGCATGGCTTCCCCTTCCTTTTGCAGGATGCGGGGAATGTCGGCATTCTTGCCGCGCTTGCCTGCGCCGATCTCGACCAGCTCGAACGGCATGTCTTTGGGGAAGCGGCGACGGTACTCTTCGAAGCCATGCTCTACCCAGGCAGGCATCTTGGTGCCCACGGCAATCAACTGGATCTTCATCTTTGGTTACGCTGTCGCCCTTTATTGCGAATTGACCTGGGCGGCGCCGCTCCAGAGCTTTTCCAGCTGGTAGAAGTCGCGGTACTCATCCTGCATCACGTGGACGATGACCGACCCCATGTCCACCAGCACCCACTCACCGGTGAGTTCCCCTTCCACGCTCAGCAGGTCGAGCCCCGCATGACGGGCCTCGCTGGCGAGGTTGTGGGCGATGGCACTGACGTGCCGATTGGAGTTGCCGGAGCAGATGATCATGGTGTCCGTGATGCTGGATTTGCCGCGCACATCGAGGGTGATGATGTCGCGGCCTTTCATGTCATCGATCTTGTCGACGATAAAGGCGAGCAATTCTTGGCCTTGCAATGTCTTCTCCTATCTTCCGGCGCCAGAGGGCGGCGGATTATATCATGGTCACTCCCGTTTCCCAGCCTGGCAAAGGGAGCGTCGCCCGGGGAGCCGTCCCGTGGGGGAGGGGCTCCTTGACGATCACTATAGTGTGCAACCCGGCCTGGCAATAGTCAGGGCCGGGCCCGGTGCGCCCGGACGTGTCGGCTGACCCGCCTGCGTGACGCCGTTTACTGCGTTGCCGATGAGCGGTAGAGCCCGTGGCGCCGGATATAGTCGGCGACCGGGTTGGGCAGCAGGTATTTGGGATCCTGGCCTGCCGCGAGCAGGGCACGCAGCCGTGTGGCCGACAGCTCGACGGGCAGGTTGTCACAAAGCCAGACATGACCGTGGCGCTGGCGATGGAGATCCTGAATGTCCCGGGTCTGGTGGCGGGCCAGCAGCTCGGCAACCTGGACGGGATAATCCGGTTGCCAGCCTGGGCGGCAGCTCACCACCAGATGGGCGTAATCGAGCAGCTCCTGCCAGCGGTGCCAGCTCGGCAGGCCGAGCAGGGAATCCATCCCCATCAAAAAGCAGAGCGGGGTGTCCGGCAGCTCGCTCCTCAACTCGACAAGGGTGTCGATGGTCCAGGAGGGAGTGTCGCGCCTGAGCTCCCGCTCATCCACCACGAATCCCGGGTTGTCCGCCGCAGCCAGCGCGACCATGGCGAGCCGCTGCTCGCTGGAGCAGAGCGGATTGGCCCGGTGGGGCGGGATATGGTTCGGGAGCAGGCGCACCTCGGCCAGACCCAGGGCGTCCCGTGCCTCGATGGCGGGCCTCAGGTGGCCGATGTGAATGGGATCGAAGGTGCCGCCGAGGATCCCGATGGGCGGTGTCAGCATGATTCCGTCTCCAGCAGGGGGAGCGGGGTACCGTCACGAAAGCCGAGGGCGATGGTTTGCAGCATCAGCCAGGCCTGCTCGGTGTCGAAATGGCGCTGGGCATGGTCCAGCTGGGCCATCAGTTGCCAGAGCTGCCGGATCTTGGGGAAGGGAAGCCGGGTCAGCGCCTGCTGGATGAGCTGCTGGCGGCTCTGCCAGATGCGCAGGCGGCTGAAATGCTCCACCAGGGGCTGTCCGGCGCGGGCGGCCAGCGCCAGCTCGGTGAGCTGCTCCAGCTCGCGGCACAGGGTCCAGGCCAGCATGCCGGGTTCGGTGCCCTCGGCGCGCAGGGCCAGCAGGATGCGCTGGGCCCGGTTCACCTTTCCTTCCAGCAGGGTATCGACGAGCTGGAAGGGAGTGAAGTGGGCGTGGCGGATGATGGTCTCCTGCAGATAGGCGACGCTGATGGGCTGGGGCGGCGAGAGCAGGGTCAGCTTCTCGATCTCCTGGCTCGCGGCCAGCAGGTTGCCCTCGTAGGCGTGGCACATGAAATTGACCGCATCCGGCAGTGCCTTGAGGCCGAAGCGCTGAAAGCGGGCGCTCATCCAGCGCGGGAAGAAACGGGGCTCGGGGTGGTTGACCGGTACATAGGTGCCGCTCTGGCTCAGCTTGTCGAACCAGGACGCCTTCATCTGGGTCTGGTTGAGGCGGGGGCCCGAGAGCACCAGCAGCAGGTCGGGGTGGAGCTGCTTGCCAATGTCGCTGATGCGGGCGGCGAGATCCTTGTCGATCTTTGCGGGCAGCTCCAGCTCGATGATCTGGCGGGCCGAGAACAGGCTCATGGCCTGGCAGGCATCGTAGACCTGGTTCCAGTCCAGCCCCTGTTCCACCACGAAGCTGTGGCGTTCATCGAAGCCCTGTTTGCGTGCCACCTGGCGCACGGCGTCGACGGCTTCCAGCTTGAGCAGGGGCTCGTCCCCAAAAATGAGATAGCAGGGCTTGAGCCCTACCTTGAGATGACCCGCGAGTTGTTCAGGGTAAATCCGCATCAGAACCTGGCCTGGTTGAGGGGGAAGGATGCACGGTCGATGGCTTGCTCATTCTTGAACAGGAAATCGTCCCCGAAAATGAGATAGCAGGGCTTGAGCCCTGCCTTGAGGTGATCCGCAAACTGCTCGGGATAGACTCTCATCAACACCCTCTCATCAAGATACGCGCATCAGAACTTGACCTGACTGAGCTGGCGAATAACCAGGTTGGCGGCCTGCTCCTGCATCTCCTTGCCCAGCTGCTCCTGCTCGCGGGAGGAGGCGAGTGCCGCATCCGGCTTGTTCAGGAAGCTGCGGTTGAAGGTGATGGGGAAGACCTGGGTCGGTTTGCCCGGCATGACCACGGTGAACTGGGTGCTGTAACTCAGCAGGTATTCGCGGTCCTGGCCGATGGAGTCGACGGAGGCGACCTGGCTGCGGCTACGAACCCCGGCCAGGGTCAGCACCGGGATGCCCTCCTTGTCGGCGAGTTCGACGCCAGCGGCCTTGAGACGGGTGGTGACCAGTCGGTAGAAGTCGCTTTTGTTGTCACCGACCACTTTCATGGTCATCAGCTCGGGGGGAATGGCGGTGCCCCGCATCTGAAAACCGCAGGCCTGCAGCAGCAGTCCTGCCAGCACGATGGCCATCCAGCGCGTGAAGATGGTGCCCATAAAAAATCCTCTTTGCATGAAGGGAAGAGCGGCGGGCGCAGGGCCCGCCGTCATCATCCGTGTGTCGTCAGCCCCTGGCCCGGACCGTCGGCCGCCGCCAGGGGAGGCGTCATCAGTTGGCCACGATGTTGAGCAGCTTGCCCGGCACGTACACGACTTTGCGCACGGTCAGACCGTCGGTGAACTTCTGTACGGACGCATCGGCCATGGCAAGCTTCTCGACGTCGGCCTGGCTTATCTCGGCCGGCACGGTCAGCTTGCCGCGCATCTTGCCGTTGATCTGCACCACCACCAGCTTCTCGGTCTCGACCATGGCCGCTTCGTCAGCCACCGGCCAGGCCGCGACATCGATGTCCCCTTCCTTGCCCAGCATCTTCCACAGCTCGAAGCCGATGTGCGGGGTGATGGGGTAGAGCATGACCACGACCGCTTCCAGCGCTTCCTGCATCAGGGCGCGATCCTGAGCGTCGCTGCCCAGTTTTGCCAGGTTGTTCATCAGCTCCATGATGGCAGCGATGGCGGTGTTGAAGGTCTGACGGCGACCCACATCGTCGCTCACCTTGGCGATGGTCTTGTGCAGCTCGCGGCGCACGGCTTTCTGGTCGCTGGTGAGGGCGGCGACGTCCAGTGCGGCAACGGCGCCACCGGATACGTGCTCGAAGGTGATGCGCCACAGGCGACGCAGGAAGCGCTGGGCACCTTCCACGCCGGAGTCGGACCACTCCAGGGTCATCTCGGCCGGAGAGGCGAACATCATGAACAGACGGACGGTATCGGCGCCGTAACGCTCGACCATCAACTGCGGGTCGATGCCGTTGTTCTTGGACTTGGACATCTTGGTCATGCCGGAGTGCATC
The DNA here is from genome assembly GCF_040908005.1 of Aeromonas sp. s1(2024). Classification (NCBI taxonomy): domain Bacteria; kingdom Pseudomonadati; phylum Pseudomonadota; class Gammaproteobacteria; order Aeromonadales; family Aeromonadaceae; genus Aeromonas; species Aeromonas sp. s1(2024). Next base: position 112,820 of record NZ_JBFOCW010000014.1, read on the forward strand.
ACTTCACGACCCTCAAGGTCGACAGCCTTGGTGATGCGGCCCTTGTCGTCACGTTCCACCTTGACGTCGAGGGGGCTGACCCAGACGTTGCCGCCCTTCTCATCCTTGTAGTAGAAGGCGTCGGCCAGCACCATGCCCTGGCAAAGCAGACGCTTGAACGGCTCGTCGCTGTTCACCAGGCCCGCATCGCGCAGCAGCTTGTGGAAGAAGCGGGCATAGAGCAGGTGCATACAGGCGTGCTCGATGCCGCCGATGTACTGATCCACCGGCAGCCAGTGGTTGGCGGCCGCCGGATCCAACATACCCTTGTCGTAGTCCGGGGAGCAGTAGCGGGCGTAGTACCAGGAGGACTCCATGAAGGTGTCGAAGGTATCGGTCTCGCGGAACGCTTCCTGGCCGTTGTAGGTGGTCTTGGCCCACTCGGCGTCAGCCTTGATGGGGCTCTGGATGCCATCCATCACCACATCTTCCGGCAGCAGTACCGGCAGTTGATCTTCCGGGGTCGGCACCACGGTACCATCCGCCAGGGTCAGCATGGGGATGGGAGCGCCCCAGTAGCGCTGACGGGAAACCCCCCAGTCGCGCAGACGGTAGTTGACGGTGCGCTTGCCCTTGCCGAGCCCTTCCAGCTTGTTGGCGATGGCATCGAAGGCACCCTGGAAGTCGAGACCGTCGAACTCGCCGGAGTTGAACAGCACGCCCTTCTCGGTATAAGCCGCTTCGCTCACGTCGACGCCGCCATCAACCGGCTTGATCACCGCCTTGATGTCGAGGCCATATTTGGTGGCGAATTCGAAGTCACGCTGATCGTGGGCCGGAACCGCCATCACGGCGCCGGTGCCGTAGTTCATCAGCACGAAGTTGGCGACCCAGACCGGCACCTTGCGGCCATCCAGCGGGTGAATGGCGTAGAGGCCGGTGGCCATGCCCTTCTTCTCCATGGTGGCCAGTTCAGCTTCGGCTACCTTGGTGTTCTTGCACTCTTCGATGAAGGCGGCCAGCTCCGGATTGTTCTGGGCTGCTTGCAGCGCCAGCGGGTGACCGGCGGCGATGCCCACATAGGTCACACCCATGAAGGTGTCCGGACGGGTGGTGTAGACCTCGAGGTGCTCGGTCTGACCGTCGATATTGAAGCTGATGTTGACCCCTTCGGAGCGGCCAATCCAGTTGCGCTGCATGGTCTTGACCATCTCCGGCCAGCCTTCCAGATTGTCGATGTCGTTCAACAGCTCTTCGGCGTAGTCGGTGATCTTGATGAACCACTGAGGGATCTCTTTCTGCTCCACCGGGGTGTCACAGCGCCAGCAGCAGTTGTCCACTACCTGCTCGTTGGCCAGCACCGTCATGTCGTTCGGGCACCAGTTGACGGAGGAGGTCTTCTTGTAGACCAAACCCTTCTCGTAGAGCTTGGTGAAGAACCACTGCTCCCAGCGATAGTAGTCCGGCTTGCAGGTGGCCAGCTCGCGATCCCAGTCATAACCCAGACCCAGCATCTTCAGCTGGTTCTTCATGTATTCGATGTTTTCGTAGGTCCAGGGGGCCGGCGCCGTGTTGTTCTTGATGGCGGCGTTTTCTGCAGGCAGGCCGAAGGCGTCCCAACCGATGGGTTGCAGCACGTTCTTGCCATTGAGCCGTTGATAACGGGAGATCACATCACCTATGGTGTAGTTGCGAACGTGCCCCATGTGTAGACGACCAGACGGATAGGGGAACATGGAGAGGCAGTAGAACTTTTCCTTGTCTACTTTCTCCACCGCCTTGAAGGTTTTCTTGGCATCCCAGTGCTTCTGCACTGCTGGTTCTATGGATTGGGGAACGTATTGCTCTTGCATTGGTGACATCCGGATCTGTGAAATGAATAGATAAAACGGCTGGGAAATCCCGATAGAATACCCATATCCTGCGGCGGCAACAACCGCCAGCATCCGCCCGGTCTCGGGCCAGGTCCGGTACCCGCGAGGATTTGCAGAGCCGCGAGAGTCGCAACGAAGTGAGAATGGCAACCGCCGCCCGTATCCGCCGAGCCCGAGGTCAGGGTCTGGCTCGATCGGGATTCAGCAGAGGAGTGATGGCCATGGACAAACGTCGACAAGGGTATGAAGCCTTTATCGCCCAGCTCAAGAAGCAGTGGGAAGAGACGGAAGCGTTTCAGGGAGAGCGCCTCAACCGGATGATCGCCAAGGTGCAGGCCTATCTGGAGGCGGCCGGGGATCTGACCCAGGACGAGCTGGCGCTGATCGCCGAGTATGTGAAGCGGGATCTGGGCAACTATGACGAAGGGCGCAAGGATGAGCAGGTGGAGGAGTCCGCCTTCATGCTGGCGCTCAAGGACACCGCCTGGTCCTGGCTGGCAGACGTGACCGACCGCACCCAGGTGGAGTGGCAGGAGTTGGCGGACGAGCTGGAGCACAAGGGGGTCTACCGGGCCGGCGACTGGGTGGGGCTCGGAGTATTGGTGTGCGATCACTGCGAGTGGCGCCATACCGTGCTGCACCCGGAGCAGCTTGGCACCTGCCCCGAGTGCGGGGCCGATGAGTATCACCGTGAGCCGCTGTCTCCTTGAGCCGCCAGACTGTGCCAAGCCATAAGCCAAGCCATAAAAAGAGGCGCCCAAGGGCGCCTCTTTTGTTTATCGGGGTTGTGTGGTCTTAGCCCTTGCGTGCCCAGGGGTGGGCACGGGGGCGTAGCCACAGGGCCAGCCCCAGCAGGGCGGCGGCCAGGCCATACATGGGCCAGCTGCCAAAACGCAGATAGGGGGTCACGCCGTGGGCGGGGCGTACCTCGGCACGCAATACTCCAGCCTCGAACTGCGGGATCTGGGCGATGATGCTGCCGTCTATCTCGGTGACGATGGTAATGCCAGTGTTGGTGTCGCGCAGCAGCGGGCGGGCCAGCTCGAGGGCGCGCATGCGGGCGATCTCCATGTGCTGCCAGGGGCCGATGCTGGTGCCGAACCAGGCGTCGTTGGAGACGGTCAGCAGGAAGTCGGTATCCGGCTGCACGTTGCGGCGCACCTCGTCCGGGAAGATGATCTCGTAACAGATGGCGGCGGCAAACTTGAGCCCCTTGGCGATCAGGTTCGGCTGCACCTCGTCTCCCCGGCTGAAGGAGGACATGGGCAGGTTGAAGAAGGGGGCGATGGGACGCAGCAGATCTTCAAAGGGCACGAACTCGCCGATGGGCAGCAGGTGGTACTTGTAGTAGCGGTTCTTGTGCTCGTAGTAGTAGGACTCCTTGCCCTCAGCATCCTGTACCCCCATGCCGAGCACGGTATTGAAGAAGCGCTGCTGTTTCAGATCGTAATGGATGATCCCCGCCAGCAGGCCGGTGTCGTTCACCTTCATCGCCTTGTCCAGGCTCTCCAGATAGGTACCCATCTCCTTCTCGATGGCCGGGATGGCGGACTCCGGCCAGACGATGATGTCGGCATCCTGGTTCTCGCGGCTGAGATCCTGATACTTGCGCACGGTCGGCACCAGGGCCTCCGGATCCCACTTGAGGGACTGCTCGATGTTGCCCTGCACCAGCGCGACCTTGACCGGTTCACCCCGGGTCACCCAGTTGAGCTGCATCAGCCCCTGGGCGGCGCCCACCAGGGCGACGGGGAGCAGCAGCCAGGCCGGCTTGCGGTGCTGCCATACCAGCCAGAGGGCGGAGGCGGTGAGCAGCAGGGCGAGGGTGATGCCCTGCACCCCGAGAAGGGGAGCGAAGCCCTTGAGGGGGCCGTCTATCTGGGTGTAGCCGAACCAGAGCCAGGGGTAGCCGGTCATCACCCAGCCCCGCAGCCAGTCGGCCATCAGCCAGAGCGCCGGGAAGGCGAGCAGCCAGCGACTCCAGTGGCGGCCGACAAAGAAGCGGGCGAAGAGCCAGCAGGCCAGGGTCGGGTAGAGGGAGAGATAGGCGCAGAGCCCGGCCAGCAGCACGAAGGCGGCCGGCAGCGGAATGCCGCCAAACTCCGTCATGCTGACGTGGATCCACCACTGCCCGGGCAGGAACAGACCCATGGCGTAGCCGAAGCCGCGCCAGGCTGCCTGTTTGGGGGTGGCCTTGTCCAGCAGGGCGTAAAGGCCGAGCAGGGAGGGGATCACCAGGGGCCAGTAGCCGAAAGGGGAGAAGGCCAGCACGGCGATGGCGCCGCTGACAATGGCAAACAGGCTGGTCAGGAGTTTCGATTTCACGGGGGATCGGGGCTCGAATTGGACTGAATGGAAACACAATGGCCGACATCTTAACCGCAAACCGGGTCAACGGCGAGCCTCGCGGTCGGCGTGGGTCCAGGGGCGGTCGCGCGGCGGGAGAGAGGCAAAAAAAGCGCCCCTGACGAGAGGGGCGCGGGATGTGCGTGGTGCTGGGCGGGATCAGGACTCCGGCTGCGCCGCCGCATGATGCTCGGGGATCTTCACCTGCAACTGTTGCAGGCGACGGCGATCGGCGTGCATCACCTTGAACAGGTAGCCGTCGAGTTCGATCTCTTCACCCTTCTTGGGCAGGTGGCTGAAGGCGTGCATCACCAGACCGCCGACGGTGTCCACCTCTTCATCGCTGAACTGGGTGCCGAAGAAGTCGTTGAAGTCCTCGATCTCGGTCAGCGCGCTCACCGAGAAGACCCGCTTGCTGATGCGGCGGATCTCTTCCGGCTCATCCTCGATGTCGTCGAACTCGTCGTCAATCTCGCCGACGATGAGCTCCAGAATGTCCTCGATGGTCACGAGGCCAGAGACACCGCCAAATTCGTCCACTACGATGGCCATGTGGTAGCGCTCTTCCCGGAACTCCTTGAGCAGGCGATCGACCCGCTTGCTCTCCGGCACGATCACCGTGGGACGCAGGATCTTCTCCAGCTGGAGCGGTTCGCTGGCATGCTGGCCGCCAAAACCGAACGGCAACAGATCCTTGGCGAGCAAGATGCCCTCCACGTGATCCTTGTCTTCGTTGATCACCGGGAAGCGGGAGTGGCCGGATTCGATGATGACCGGCAGGAACTCGTCCACCGGCTGGGACTTCTCGATGGTCACCATCTGGGAGCGGGGGATCATGATGTCACGCACGCGCAGCTCGGCAATCTCGAGCACGCCCTCGATCATGTCCTTGGTGTCCTGATCGATGAGGTCCCGCTCTTCGGCATCGGCGATGACCTCTACCAGATCGTTGCGGTCTTTTGGCTCGCCCTGGAAGAGTTGGCTGAGTTTGTCGAGCCAGGTTTTCTTCGGCGAGCCGGTACTAGGGTGATCGTCGGTCATTTTCTCTCTTGGTTACTCGTATGAACACACTTGAAATCGTTGTGGCTATATGAGGATGGGCATCGGCTGTTTCAAGACGATGACCATCCGGTTCGTTACACTTCGTCGTTCAGATAAGGATCGGCGAAGCCCAGTTCCTGCATGATGTCGCGCTCGAGCAGCTCCATCTCCTCGGCTTCCTCGTCCTCGATATGGTCATAACCTAGCAGATGCAGACTGCCATGCACAACCATGTGAGCCCAATGGGCCATCAGGGGCTTGCCCTGTTCGACGGCTTCGGCCTCGACCACCTGGCGGCAGATCACCAGATCCCCGAGCAGGGGCAGCTCGAGACCCGGTGGCGCCTCGAAGGGGAAGGAGAGCACGTTGGTGGGCTTGTCCTTGCCGCGATAGGTGTGGTTGAGCTCGCGGCTCTCCGCCTCGTCCACCAGACGTACCGTCACCTCGGCCTCGGGCTGGAAGCCCAGAATGGTGCCATCGAGCCAGCATTGCAGCTGGGCCTCGGTCGGCAGGCCGTCCGGGCTGGCGCAGGCCAGTTGCAGATCCAGGGTCACGCTCATTGGGCACTCTCTTTGCTGGTGTTCTCGTTGCGGGGAGTGGCTGCGCTCTTCTCGGCCGCCTGCTGGGCATCGAATGCCTCGTAGGCCTGCACGATGCGGGCCACCACGGGATGGCGCACCACGTCCTTGGACTCGAAGAAGTTGAAGGAGAGGCCATCGACCCCCTGCAACACCTCCAGGGCGTGGCGCAGACCGGATTTGGTGCTGCGAGGCAAGTCTACCTGGGTGATGTCGCCGGTCACCACCGCCTTGGAGTTAAAGCCGATGCGGGTCAGGAACATCTTCATCTGCTCCGTGGTGGTGTTCTGGGCCTCGTCCAAGATGATAAAGGCGTCATTCAAGGTTCTGCCTCGCATGTAGGCGAGCGGCGCCACCTCGATGACGTTGCGCTCCATCAGCTTCTCCACCCGTTCGAAGCCCAGCATCTCGAACAGGGCGTCGTAGAGGGGGCGCAGGTAGGGGTCCACCTTCTGGGAAAGATCGCCGGGCAAGAAGCCGAGCTTCTCACCGGCTTCCACCGCCGGGCGGGTCAGCAGGATGCGGCGGATCTCCTGGCGCTCCAGGGCATCCACGGCGGCGGCCACGGCGAGATAGGTCTTGCCGGTCCCGGCGGGCCCGATGCCGAAGCTGATGTCGTGGCGCACGATATTGGCGATGTACTGGGCCTGGTTCGGGCTGCGGGGCTTGATGAGACCGCGCTTGGTCTTGACCGTGACCTCCTTGCCATACGGCAGGGAAGGGGCGGGTTCGTCGTCCTGCTCCAGCACGCGGGACTCCTGCACCGCCAGGTGCACCATCTCGGGGGTGATGTCACTCACCTTGCTCCCCTTGAGGGGCTGGGTTTCCACATAGAGGTGCTTGAGGATGACGGCAGCCGCCTCCACCTGGGCCTGCTTGCCGATCACTTGGAAGTGGTTGTCCCGGTAGCTTATCTCGATGCCGAGACGTCGCTCCAGCTGCTTGAGGTTGTCGTCAAAGGGTCCGCACAGGCTGGCGAGGCGCTGGTTGTCGGCGGGTTCCAGATGCAGATTCAGGGTGGAGATGTGTCGGCTCAAGGTGTCCTCTTATCGGTTGTTCCCCCGCCACGGGGCGGGGGAGAGAGTCATCAATGGGGTCTGAAGGCCGCAACGCCCAGATCATCGGGCACGTTGTCAGGACGACGGGCGAGGATCTCGCTCGGGGCCGTGGCGATGCGCAGGTTCATTTCGTCCTCGCCGCGGATGAAGCGGCCGCGCAGGGAGTAGGGGCGTACGTCGGTGATCTCCACGTCGGCGAAGCCGCCGATGAGGCGGTGCGGCCCTTCGAAGTTGACCACCCGGTTGTTCTCGGTGCGGCCACTGAGCTGCATGGGATCCATCTTGGAGGGCCCCTCCACCAGGATGCGCTGCACCGAGCCCAACATGGCGCGGCCTATGAGCATGGACTGGTGATTGATGCGGTTTTGCAGTCGGGTCAGGCGGGCCTTCTTCACTTCCATGTCGACGTCGTCCGGCAGGTCCGCGGCCGGGGTGCCGGGGCGCGGGCTGTAGATGAAGCTGAAGCTCATGTCGAAGTTGATCTCCTCGATGAGTTTCATGGTGGCCTCGAAGTCTTCGTCCGTCTCGTTCGGGAAGCCGACGATGAAGTCGGAGCTCATGGTGATGTCGGGACGCACGGCGCGCAGGCGGCGGATCTTGGACTTGTACTCCAGCACGGTGTGCGGGCGCTTCATCATGGTCAGGATGCGATCCGAGCCGCTCTGGATGGGCAAGTGCAGGAAGCTGACCACCTCGGGGGTATCACGATAGACCTCGATGATGTCGTCGGTGAACTCGACCGGGTGGCTGGTGGTGTAGCGAATGCGGTCGATGCCGTCGATGGCAGCCACCAGGCGCAGCAGCTCGGCGAAGGTGCAGACCTCCCCGTCGAAGGTCGGCCCCCGGTAGGCGTTGACGTTCTGGCCGAGCAGGTTCACTTCGCGCACCCCTTGCTGGGCGAGCTGGGCGATTTCATAGAGCACGTCATCCAGTGGCCGGCTCACCTCCTCGCCACGGGTGTAGGGCACCACGCAGAAGGAGCAGTACTTGGAGCAGCCTTCCATGATGGAAACGAAGGCGGTCGCCCCCTCGGCACGGGGTTCGGGCAGGTTGTCGAACTTCTCGATTTCGGGGAAGGCGATGTCCACCTGGGCACCGCGCCCCTCCTGCACCTGCTTGATCATGGTCGGCAGGCGGTGCAGGGTCTGGGGTCCGAAGACGATGTCCACATAGGGCGCCCGGCTGCGCAGGTTCTCCCCTTCCTGGGAGGCGACGCAGCCGCCCACCCCGATCACCAGCCCCGGTTTTTTCGCCTTGAGCTTCTTCCAGCGACCGAGCTGGTGGAACACCTTCTCCTGGGCCTTCTCGCGGATGGAACAAGTGTTGAGCAGCAGCACATCTGCCTCTTCCGGCTCCTCGGTAAGCGTGTAGCCATTGCTGGCATCCAGCAGGTCCGCCATCTTGGACGAGTCGTACTCGTTCATCTGGCAGCCCCAGGTCTTGATATGAAGTTTCTTGCTCATTGCTTCTCGTGACTGGTTTTGAAATCGGCAGGGTCAAAGGACCGGCCATTTTACTCCGCAATCCCGGTGCTGACCAGTCTGGGGCCGCCCGTCGCCATCAGGGCCGGCTTGTCGTCGGCAATTGCGCATCCCCCTCACTGTTTCTGCCGCCTCCTTGCGTTATCATGCCCCATTCGGTTCGGCCCTTGCCCCTTATCGCGGGGACTCCTTGCAGGAATCAAGTTATGGAACAGTGTGATATCGCCATCGTCGGCGCCGGCATGGTGGGCGCCGCCACCGCCTGCCTGCTGGCGGCAGAGGGGCTCTCGGTACGGGTCATCGAGACCCGGTTGCCCGAGCCCTATGCCCCCGAGCAGCCGCTGGATCTGCGGGTTTCCGCCATCAGTCAGGCCTCGGTGGCGCTGCTGACCCGGGCCGGTGCCTGGCAATATCTGCAGCAGATGCGGCTGTGCCCCTATCGCCGGCTGGAGACCTGGGAGCTGGACGGCTTCGCTACCCGCTTCGACGCGGTGGATCTCGGGCTGCCCCAGCTCGGCTACATCATCGAAAACCGGCTGATCCAGCTCGCGCTCCTGAAAAGGATGGAGGATTTCCCGACCATCCAGACCCATACCCCGGCGGCGGTGACGAGCCTGCGCCAGAGTGCGGATGACGCGGTGCTGACCCTGGATGACGGCACCGAGCTGCAGGCGCACTGGGTGCTGGCCTGCGACGGTGCCGAATCCCACACCCGGCGATTGGCCGGCATCGGGGTGTCGCGTTTCGAGTACCGCCAGCACTGCATGCTGATCAACATCGACACCGATTTTGCCCAGGAAGACATCACCTGGCAGCAGTTCACCCCGAGTGGCCCGCGCGCCTTCCTGCCGCTGCCGGGCCGCCATGGCTCCCTGGTCTGGTATGACAGCCCGGCCCGCATCCGGGCGCTGGCCGCCATGAGCAACGAGGCCCTGGCCGTCGAGGTGCGCCGCCACTTCCCGAGCCGCCTTGGCGGTTTCACCGTGACGGACAAGGGGAGCTTCCCCCTGGTGCGCCGCCACGCCAACGACTATCACGCCGGGCGAGTGGTGCTGCTCGGGGATGCGGCCCACACCATCAATCCGCTGGCGGGGCAGGGGGTGAACCTCGGTTTCAAGGACGTGGCCTGCTGGACCGGGTTGCTCGGCAAGGCGGGGGCACAGTGGCACGATCTGTCGCTGGCCGGGCGTTACGAGGGACGACGCCGCCCTGACAACCTGCTGATGCAGTCGGGGATGGATCTCTTCTACGGGGTCTTCAGCAACGAGATAGGCCCCCTCAGGCTTGCCCGCAACCTGGCGCTGAATCTGGCGGACAAGGCGGGCCCCCTCAAGGAGATGGCGCTACGCTATGCGCTTGGGCTGGTATGAGGCAGTGCGTGGCACTGCCAGGTGCCAATCGGGTGGCATATCAATCCGTGTGATGGTGCCAGCCGGTTTTTTATATGGCCGCGAGGAGTGATCCAGGCGGCGCAGGGGCAAAACGGCCTCAGGCAAGGGGGGAGCACACCATGAACAAGGCATTGCTGGTGATCGATTTCATCAACGACATCGCCCACCCGGACGGGCGCATCGCCGCCTCGGCGGCCCAGGTGATCGAGCAGAACGCCATTGTGCACGCCAATCAGGCGCTGGCTCATGCCCGCGCTCACGGCTGGCTGGTGGTGCTCATCAAGGTGGGGTTTGACGAGGGCTATCTGCTGCAACCCAGGGGTTCCCCCATGTTTGGCCGTGCCCGGCAGTTCGGGGCCCTCTCCCTGGCGGACAGCGGCACCGACTTTCACCCGGATCTCGATGTACAACCCGGGGATCTGGTGCTGACCAAACCCAGGGTCAGCCCCTTCTACGGCACGGCGCTGGAGCCCGCGCTACGGGCCAATCGCATCGAGCATCTCTATGTGTGCGGCGTGAGCACCAGCTGGGCCATTCAGGGGGCGGTGCGAGATGGCCACGATCGGGACTACGCCATCACCATCCTGGAAGATGCCTGCGCGGCGGCGGATGCCGCAGAACACCAGGCTTCCCTGCGCATGCTCGGTCGCATTGCCGAGATCATCAAGGTCGCGGAGCTGCTCTGACCACTCGTATCTAATCCACTCATTTTTCATGCCAATGCTCTGTTGAAACCGAACCAATTTCGGGCAACATGAGTGGAACCGTACTGGCCACAAGGATGAGGACATGCGTTATCAGGGCAGGATCGCGAGCTGGAATTCACAACGCGGTTTCGGGTTCATCAAGCAGGAGCAGGGCGGTGCCGATCTTTTTGTTCACATCACCACCCTGCAATTCGATGGCAGGCCGCCGGAGGTGGGGGAAAAGGTTTCCTATCTGATCGGGAGCAGCAAGGATGGCAAGCCTTGTGCCGTACAAGTGTTCTTTCCCGACCGCCCGCTCTCGCTGGCTGGCGGACCTATGCCATCCATGCTGGATCGTGGGAGCAGGGAGGATTTGAGCCCTCGGGCACCACACGCCACCACATATAGAACCCGGGAGTATCATGCTCCTCGTCGCAAGGGGAGCTGGGGTGGCAAGTTAATCCCCCTATTGGTGCTGGCGGGGTTGTTCTCCCTCTATTCCCGCTTCTCGGCCGAGTTTGCCTCACTTCCATCCGCTCCCTCTTTTAGCCAGGAGGACAGTACTTCGAACAGTACGGTTCAGGTTCCGACTTTTGTTCGTCAGTGCGATGGCCGTCAGCATTGCTCCCAGATGACTTCCTGCGAGGAGGCGACCTGGTTTTTGCAAAATTGCCCCAATACCAAGATGGATGGGGAAGGAGACGGCATCCCCTGCGAGCGGCAGTGGTGTGGCCATTAGCCAGCCGTTATGTACTTCAGGATTCCGGTTCGGGCTGCGCTCCTCTCAGAGGCTGTGGCTCTGCGGATATGCCGCCCTGACCAGGGCCAGAAAGCGATCCCGGATGGGATCGGCAAATTCCGGGTTCCACACCAGGCTGATTTCCCATTCCGACCAGGGGCCGGAGAGAGGGTAGAGGGTCACCTCCTTGCCCGCGATGAACCCTACGCTGCGCGGCAGGATGGCGTTGCCGATACCGGCGGCCACCAGGGCCACCAGGGTCTGGATGTCTTCCGCCTCCTGGATGAGACCGGTCAGCCGGTTGGCGCCGAGAAAGCGGGCGATCTGCTGGCTGAGACCCGGGCAGCGATGGCCCACCATCTGCAGCAAGGGATCGCGGATCAGCGCCCGCTCCAGGTCGAAGTCCGGCCCTGCCACCTGGGTGGGGACGGCCAGCACCAGTCTGTCCGTCAGTAACCTGTGTTCCCTCAGCTGCGGCGCATCAGGCCGTCGCATGAAGCCCAGTTGCAGCCGACCCGCCAGCAAGTGTTCCTGCTGGATGGCGGAGGTGGTGTCCCGCAGGTGGACCAGCACGTCGGGGGCCTGCTGTTTGAAACGGGCCACCAGGGAGGGGGCCAGTGCGAAGCTGGAGAGCCCGAACCCGATGTTGAGGCGTCCGGCGGCACCGCTTGCCAACGCCAGGGCATGCCGCTCGAATCCCTTGCCGTGATCCACCAGAGCCCTGGCCTGGGGCAGCAACTGGAGGCCGATGGCGGTCAGCTCGGCCCCGTGGCGGCCCCGGTTGAACAGGGTGCTGCCGAGGGCCTGCTCCAGCCCCTGGATCTGCTTGGTCAGGGCCGGTTGCGTCACAAAAAGCCGGCTGGCCGCCTCCCGGTAGTTGGCACTCTCGGCCAGCATGACGAAGGCCTGCAATTGTCTCAGGTCGAATCTCATTCCATTTGGTTATCCAATGTGGCGATTTATTGATTATAAATTATCTAATCTCCTTGTTCTAATGGTCTCGAAACGGGCCTGCTTGCCCGCTGTTCAGCCACAAGGAGTCATGTCATGTCGAGCGAACGCTATCTGTTCTTGATCAAGGGGAGCCTGGTGATGGCTCAGCCGCTGGCCGCACCGGAGACCGGGGAACTGCTGACCAGCCTGTTGCAGCAGGGGTTCGTCGTCGCCCCCTTGCCGGTGTGGGCCAGCAATGCGGAGCAGGCGCTCGCCTGTTACGAGGCCGCTGCCCAGCGGCAGGTCTTCGCCGATGCGCTGGCGGGGAGAGCCCTGTGAGCGCGGTGCGCGTGAGGGCCGCGGCCCTGCTGCTGGACATGGACGGGACCCTGGTCCACTCCACCGGCGACGTGGAAGTCGTGTGGCGGCGCTGGTGTCAGCACCATGGGCTGGATCCCGCTCCCGTGCTCGCCATGTGTCACGGCGTGCGCTCACGGGAGGTGATAGGGGCCCTGGCTCCCCAGCTGGACATGGCGGTGGAGGTGGCCCTGCTCGACGATCTGGAGATGGAATACGCTGCGGCGCCGATGCCCCTGGACGGTGCCCGGCGACGGCTCGAACAGCTGCCGCCGACGCGCTGGGCGCTGGTGACTTCCGCAAGCCGGAGGGTGGCAGAGCACCGGCTGCTGCACGCCGGATTGCCGCTGCCCCGTCTCCTGGTGTGCGCCGGGGATGTGGTACGGGGCAAGCCGGATCCCGAGCCTTATTTGCTGGCTGCCAGCCGGTTGGGACTGGCTCCGGCCGATTGCCTGGTGTTCGAGGATGCACCAGCGGGCATCGCCAGCGCCCTGCAGGCGGGTTGCCAGGTGGTGCAGATGGGGGGAACAAGGCGGTATGACGACAGGCTCAAGGGCTGGCTGCGGGACTGGCGCGGGATCGAGATCGAGGTGGCACCGGACGGGCTCCATCTTCATCTGCCCGCCCCGCTGCCGGCAGAGGCAGGATGATGACGACAAGGGGCACACCATTCAGGCGCCGCAAGATTGCCCGATGCTGGGGGAAGCCTGCTCGGCCGAATAGCGTTCCACCCGGTTGCGGCCATTGTGCTTGGCCAGATAGAGCGCCTGATCGGCGCGAGAGAGCAGCTCGTCCAGATTGAAGGGGCCCTCTCTCTGGGAGGCGATACCGATGCTGACCGTGATGCAGACGGCGGGCTCGGCTCCCTTTTCTTCCCCTGGCTGCGCGACGATTTTTCGCAGCCGCTCGGCTACCGCCATGGCCTGCTCCTCGCTGAGGCCGGGCCAGATGGCCACGAACTCCTCTCCCCCCAGGCGACAGAAGAGATCCCCCGGTCGAAGCTGGTCGCGCACCCGGGCCGCGAAGTTGCTCAACTGGTTGTCACCCTCTTCGTGGCCGTGACGATCATTGATGCGTTTGAAATGATCGATGTCCAGCATGCAGATCGCCACAGGGTAGCGCTGCACCGTGAGGTGCTGGAGCAGTTCATTGGCGGCCGACCAGAAGCCGGCCCGGTTCAGCGCACCGGTCAGGTGATCGTGGTGGGCCAGGTGTTTCATCTCCCGCAGCAGGCTGTTGCGGGCCGCCATGATGCTGGCGGCGGTCAGGGGGGTGAGAGCGATCAACATGACCCCTATCCGGACGGAGAACATCCAGTACTGGGTCTGGACATCGTGATTGATGACGAGGTGGCCGTTTGAGAGGGCGATCAGGATCAGGGTGCTGTAACTCAGGGTCAGCAGGCTGGTGGCGAAGACGGAGTAGGTGACGGCGCACCAGAGCAGCGCCGGTACCGGGAAGGCGATGGATCCCGGCCCCTCGACGAGCAGGGTGAGCAGCAGGGAGGCCACCAGGCTCAGCAGCGGCATCAATCTGGCCCAGGAGAACTCGGTGCGGTAGAGGAGGGTGCGCCAGGGGGGCACGCTGTCATGGGGAGGCAGTGTCAGGAGCACCGGCAGTATGGTCATGTAGTTCACCAGCTCGCTGGCAAACCAGAAGCCCAGCCCGTAGAGCGGGGGGCCCAGAGACAGGATGGGATTGATGATGGCGCCGACCACGCCGGCGGCGAGGGAGGCGGCCAGGGTGTTTCGCAGCAGGAGCACGAGGGAGGTGGGGCGCCTGAGGAGCTTGTCGGCAGGCGCGAGCCGATGCATCAGCAGATACCCGACGCCGATGCCGGCCAGGTTGCCGCAGGTCAGCAGGATGGTTTTGAACAGGGGCTCGCCGATGAAGAGGGCGGCAAGAAAAAAGCCCAGTATGCCGCCGGCCCAGCCCGCCGGGGTGGCCAGGCGTGGATAGCGCACCATGCAGCCGAGCAGGACCGCATTGGCAGGCCAGAAGGCCGCCAGCAGGTTGGGGGGGCGGGTGAAGATGCCGATCAGCGAGAACAGCAGTACCAGGGCGGCGACACACAACAGAGCGGACAAGGGCGTCAATGTGCATGAGGTACGTTGGCGTGCGATGTCCCCCATGGGGACCTCCTGACAAGAGAGCGTTTGTTCAGAGTATGGCTGGCACGTGACAAGGGTGAACGAGGGGGAGAGAAGAAAACGCCCCCTGGTGGAGGGGGCGTGAAGGCTTACTTGAAGACCCGGAAACGCACGTCGTCGTCGATGAAGGTCTTGTCGCCGGCAGGTTGCTCTATGCTGCCAAAAGGCATCTGGGCACGAAGCAGCCAGCTGGCGGGCAGGTCCCACTCCTTGCGCACCGCATCGTCGATGAGCGGGTTGTAGTGTTGCAGGGAGGCGCCGATGCCCTCCTGGGCCAGGGTGGTCCAGACCGCGAACTGGGCGATCCCGGTGGCATGTTCGGACCAGATGGGGAAGTTGTCGGCATAGAGAGCGAATTTCTGCTGAAGATCCTCGATGACGGCGGTGTCTTCGAAGAAGAGCACGGTGCCAGCCCCGGCGCGGAAGCTGCCGTTGATCTTGGCTTCACTCTGGGGATAGGCCTCCGGCGGCACTATCTTCTTGAGCTCCGCCTTGACGATGTCCCACAGCTTGTGGTGCTGCTCGCCGAACAGGATGACGGCGCGGGAACTCTGGGAGTTGAACGAAGAGGGGCTGTGCTTGACGGCATCCTTGATGAGGGCGGTCAGCTGGGCCTCGGAGTGGGTCACCCGGTTGCCCAGGGCATAGATGGTACGACGTGCTTTGATCTGTTCGATAAACGGACTGCTCATAACATCTCCTTGGTTGATGAATCATCACCGCCAGCGTTGCCGACAAAGGTCATCTGGCTCCGATTTCTCGAGTCATCGACTATATCACCTTGCGGGCAATAAACCGTCAACGAGGAGTAATGACTGTTTCTACTTTTTATGGATATTCACATGACGGATGTGAATATGGCCGTGAGACACCTTGATATCTTTTTTATCATTAGCAGTGGATGTTAATGACTTCAATCAATATCTTTTGCAGATTTTTAATCTATAAAATTCATCCAATATGACATTTTATAGAGAGTGACATGACGGCGGCGCTGATCAAGGAACGCTATTACATACTGACTCCGCTGTCGTTTCTCCTGGGAGGGCTGGTGCTGATCGCCACCCTGTTGCTGGCGGCAGCCAGCTACCTGAGCAGCATCGACAAGACGGTGGCGGGTTACGGTCACATGCTGGCCGCCCTCGACGCCACCCTGCTCCAGGACATGGCGCAGGACAACCGCCGCCAGCTTGGCGTGCTGGAGGCGTCCCTGGACAAGCAGGCCATCGCTGCCGGGGCATCGGCCATCAATCCCATCTGGGCCATTGCCCATCAGTTCAAGTTCGATGCCCACTTCCTCTATTTCTACAACGCGCGCACCCATCGGCTCGACGGCTATCCCGACTGGCAGCAACCGGAGGGCTACCGGGCACAGGCGCGGCCCTGGTACCAGACCCTGTCCGGCGAGGGCGATGATCTCGTCTGGTTCGGTCCCTACCCGGCGTTCGATTCGGCTCGGCAGGTACTGACCCTCATCAAGCGGGTCAAGGATCATGAGGGGCAGCTGCTTGGACTGCTGATGGTGGACATGTTGTTCAGCGCCTTGCAGAGGGCGTTGCACCGGGCGGTGGGTGAGGATCCGGTGGCTCTCTACATCACCGAGCGCAAGGGCGGCAAGCTGGTGGTGGGGCACAATTTGTCGCTGTTGCCGCCCCGCCTAGAGCGGGAGACGCAGGCGGCCGGCCTGGACGGGTTCTGGGCAGGTCGCCACCTGCAACACGCTCTGGAGGGGATGGAGTGGGATCTCAACGTCTATCTCCCCCCCTCCCATTTTCATGAAAACCTGCAAGACACCCTGCTGATGGTGGTGCTGCCCGCCCTGGCATTGCTCTGCATCTGGCTGTGCAGCCTGTGGTTTCTGGTGCGGATCTTTCGCCAGAAGCAGGCGCTGGTGCAGGGCTCGCTCAGCGGCCTCATCCGGGATGAGGCGCGAAAGGAGATCCAGCGGCGTCAGCGAACCTGGTTCGTGCACGGCAGCCTGGGGGAGATAGAACAGGTGCGAAACAGCCTGCTGCAAGGGCAGGATGCCCTGCTCCACGACCCTCTCACCGGCATCCTGAACCGGCGAGCCTTCGATCAGCAGCGGGCCGGGCTGGAGCAGGCGGGGAGGCCCTACTGGCTGGTGCTGTTCGATGTGGACAACTTCAAGCGCGTCAACGACAGCTGGGGACACGGTGTGGGGGATGCGGTGCTGTTTCGGGTGGCCACCATCATGGCGAGAACCCTGGGGGATGAGCAGGTCTACCGCATCGGGGGCGATGAATTTGCGGCCTTGCTGCCCTGGGAGCAGGCGGAGGTGGAATGCCGCCTGACCCACCTGCTCGGTCGGGTGAAAGCCCTGAAATGGCGGGAGTTCGCCGACGCCATCACCCTGAGCGCCGGCGGAGCGCGCTATCCGGATGATGCCCTGACGCTGCTCGAGCGGGCGGATGCCTGCCTGTACGAGAGCAAGCACCAGGGGCGGGATTGCTGGCATCTGGCGGCGTCGTCGCCCGTTGACGGGGAGGTTGTGACAGTATCTGTCTGACGGTGATTGCTGCAAAAAAGGGCCTTTGGGCCTAGAAAAGGGTCATGACGGGGATGATTTCTCGTGTGACCTTTTTTTTTGATGTGGTTTCAGGTGGTTAGCCTGCTTTCTTGCATCGTGTCGCGAACCGGAGACAGGGAGGGCTGGCCGTGAGGTGCCCCTTGCGGCAGTGGCGCAGGTCAGGGGGCTTTGTATAGTGCAGGGAAAAATAATCAATCATCAGGTTTGACAGGAGTACCCCATGAAAATGAAACCGTTTGGCATGAGCGCACTGGCGCTGCTGGGGGCGTTGCTGTTGGGCACAGGACAGGTGCAGGCATCCGAGACCCTCAATACCATTCTCGGCGGCGGAGCCGGCGGGGTGGCGGGCACCATGATCGGCAAGGAGCTGGGTGGCGACACCGGCGCCCTGGTGGGGGCTGCCCTGGGGGGCGCGGCCGGTGGTGCGGCCACGGCCAATAGGGGCAACAAGAACGAAGCTGCGCTCGGCGGCGCCGTCGGTGCCCTGGGCGGGGCAGCCATCGGCAAGAGCGTCGGTGGCAGTACGGGCCAGCTGATCGGCGCCGGTATCGGTGGTGCCGGTGGCTCCGCCATCGGAGCCAGGACCGGGGATGGTCACGAGAGCCGCGGCGATCGCTATTACGATGACAGGCGCTATCACAAGCACCACAAGAAACACAAAAAGCACCGCAAGCACAGATGGCATGACGACTGATGCCGCGGCAAGCTGACCGACAAAAAGGGGCCTTTGGCCCCTTTTTTTGATCCCGCTGCCGGCCCGTGAGGGGCGGCGAGCGGCCTCTTACACCAGCCGGTGCTGGCGCCTGCCAAGGGAGAAGGCGTTGATGTTGTCAATGAGCTGATCCGCGAGGCGCTGCATCGACTCTTCGCTGGCCCAGGCCACGTGGGGAGTCAGGATGAAATTGGGGTAACGCAGGGCCTGCATCAGGGGGTGATCCGGAGGCGGCGGCTCGACACTCGCCACATCGAAACCGGCGCCGCCCAGACGGCCGTTGCCGAGGGCTTCGAGCAGCGCCTGCTCGTCCACCAGGCCGCCACGGCCCACGTTGATGAGCAGGGCGCCCGGTTTCATCAGGGACAGCTCCCGCTCCCCGATGAGATGGCGGGTGTAGGGGGTGAGCGGGCAGTGCAGGCTGATCACATCCGAACTTTGCAGCAGGGCATCCAGGGGCAGTCTGTCGTCATCCCCCGGGGAGCCGACCTGGCTCTGGGCATAGTAAACCTCCATCCCGATGGCGCTGGCCCGCTGTCCCAGTGCCTGTCCCAGGGTTCCCTTGCCGATGATCCCGAGGCGCTTGCCATGCAGATCCGTGATGGGGTGGTCGAAGAAGCAGAACTGGCCGCTTTGTTGCCAGCGCCCCTCCAGCAGGGACTGGCGCCAGGCGAACAGGTTGCGCGACAGGGCGAGCATCAGGGCCATGGCGTGCTCGGGGACGGAAGGGCCCGAGTAGTTGCGGATATTGCACACGGCGACATTGGCGGCGCGGCACGCCTCCAGATCCAGGTTGTCGCTGCCGGTGGCGGCCAGGGCGATCAGGCGCAGTTCGGGCAGCTGGGCCAGTTCATCGGCCCCGATGCGCACCTTGTTGATGATGGCGATGCTGGCGCACTTGAGCCGCTCCACCACCTGATCCGGTGCCGTGGTCGGGTAGCTTTGCCAGTGATGGGGAAAATCGGGGCGGCGCAGATTGATGCCGGTGTCCAGGGTGTCGCTGTCGAGAAACACGATTTGCTGCATGAAGCCTCCTGCCATTGATGAGGCCATCATGCCAAAGATGGGGGCGGGATGACCAGTCCGCTGGCCTGGGGGGCAACTTTGGTTTGGCCCAATCCTTTTGATACTCAGTGATTGGGTCAGATCCAGCCGAGGTGGGTCAGCCAGCCCTGGATGCGCCCCGGCGTCTCCTCCAGATCCATCAGGGCATAGGGGCGGTAGTTGAGCTTGTGGCTGCGGCGGCTCTCGCTTCTGCGGGCTTCGGCCGCCAGCAGGGGCCAGCGTCCTCCCTCCTCCTGATAGAGATCCAGGGTAGGGATGCTGCCCTGGGCTATCTGCTTGGCGAGGGTCTGGTTGCTCAGCTGGTTGGGGAAGAAGCCGTCGAGCAGCACCAGGGCATCGGGGGCGGGCAACTGTTCGCTGGCGATGAGGTTGGCGGCCCAGGCGGCGCTGGTACCCTGGGCCAGCAGCAGCTTGAAGCCCCCCTCCTGCAGCTTGGCATCCCCCAGCTTGCTGATGCGGGAGGCAAACTGCTTGCGAAAATCGTCGATGACCTGCTGTTTCTTCTCGGCGGCGGGGTCGAGCTCGGTCTGCTGCGGCGAGGGGAGCAGCAGCAGGGTATCGAAACCGAGGCGCCCCAGCTCCCGGGTCAGTTGCCACAGCTGGCCGCTGCGCTGCCAGTCGGGCAGCAGGATGACCAGACCCACGTAGTTGTCGCTGTCGTGCTTGGCAAACAGTACCTGTTGCTTGTCCACCCTGGTGCTGTCGGGTATTCCCTGCCAGTCGCTGCTCTGCCAGTAGTCGGGGGGAACCAGGGGGGCTGGATCCGGGGCGGCGCCTGACGGTGCCTGCCCGGCGCCGTGGGCGGCAAAAGCAAGCAGGGTCAGCAGCAGATAGGGGCGAAATGTCATGGGGGATCCTCCAGCACTCCCTCATAGCGGCCTCGCCGGGGGTTTCTTTAGGGCAAGGGGGCACATCGGCATCGGCGGTGGCGAAGAGGGTCTGACCGGGGGCCGGACACGGGCCCGGGATTGTTCCAAATGGCAAAGCATTCCCGGTTTTGATTGTTCCATCCCGTGACCCATACATGGTTCAGTAAGGGCAGGCAGACAGGGGGGCCGGGGCATGTTGTCACTGGCCGCAGGCGGAGAATTCTTCCCCCTGTCTCGTCAGAACGAGAGATTCACCCTCACTTTCCATCGACAGGGAGCGTTATCGCCATGAGCACCTTGGTTCACTTGCCTATCCTCGACCTGAGGCAGCTGGATGCCTCGCCCGACGCCCGGGCCGATTTTCTGGCATCGTTGCGCGATGCCGCGAGAGAGACGGGATTTTTCTACCTGACCGGCCACGGCATCGATCCCGAGCTACAACAGGAGGTGCAGCAGCTGTCGCGGGCCTTCTTTGCGCTGCCTCTGGCGGCCAAGCAGCAGGTCGCCATGATCCACTCTCCCCATTTTCGTGGCTACAACCGACCGGGGGCAGAGCTGACCCGGGGTCAACCCGACTGGCGAGAGCAGTTTGATATCGGTGCCGATCGCCCTGCCTTGCCGCGCGCGGCGGGCGACCCGCCCTGGTGGCGGTTGCAGGGGCCGAATCAGTGGCCGGAGGCGCTGCCGACACTGCAACCCGTGCTGACGCGCTGGCGTGGGCAGATGACCCGCATGTCCCGTACCCTGCTCGGGGCTTTTGCCGAGGCGCTCGCACTGTCGCCAGATGCCTTCGATGCCCTGCACGGAGAGCGTCCCAACGAACATATCAAGCTGATCCGCTATCCCGGTGAGCGGGGCGCCACCCAGGGGGTCGGTCCCCACAAGGATTCGGGCTTCCTGAGCTTCCTGCTGCAGGATGACCAGCCCGGCCTGCAGGTGGAGGTGGCGCCGGATCACTGGATCGACGCGCTCCCGCTCCCCGGCACCTTCGTGGTCAACATCGGTGAGCTGCTGGAGCTCGCCAGCAACGGCTACCTGCGGGCGACCGTGCACCGGGTGGTGCCGTCGGCGCCGGGGCAGGAGCGTCTCTCCATCGCCTTCTTCCTGGGGGCCCAGCTCGACGCCGTGGTGCCCGTCTATCCGCTGCCCGAGGCACTGGCCCGTGAAGCCAGGGGGCCTGCCACCGACCCGCACAATCCGCTGCTGCGGGAGGTGGGCTGGAACTACCTCAAGGGGCGGCTGCGTTCTCACCCTGATGTGGCATTGCGCCACCATGCCGATCTGTTGCCGGCGCCCCGGGCGCTGGCGGTCGGCGAAACCACCCATTGATTGCATGGCAAGGAGCACAAGATGAACAAGCACGGACTGTTTTCCCTGAGCGGCCTGGTATTGGCCCTCGGACTCTCTCTCTCCGCCCAGGCCGCCCAGGCGCTGCGGGTTGCCGCGGATCCACTGCCCCATGCGGATATCCTCGGCGAGGTGAAACGCCAGGACCCTTCGCTGGATCTGCAGGTGATCGAGCTCAGCGGCGGCATCAATGCCAATGCCCTGTTGGTGGCGGGTGATGTGGATGCCAACTACTTCCAGCACGTCCCTTACCTGCGGGATCAGGAGAAGGCGCTCGGCACCGAGCTGGTGGTGGCCGCGACCGTACACGTGGAGCCTCTTGGCATCTATTCGAAGAAGTTCAAGCACCTGAGGGAGGTACCGGAAAAGGCGGTGATCGCCCTGCCCAACAATGTCACCAACCTGAGCCGGGCCCTCTATCTGTTGCAGCACGAGGGGCTCATCACCCTCAAGGCCGGCCATGAAGATCCGGCGCGGGATCTGGCGACGGTGCACGACATCGCCACCAACCCCAAGGCGCTCAAGATCCTGGAGATCGAGGCGCCGCAGCTGCCGCGCTCCCTCGACGACGTGGATCTGGCGGTGATCAATGGCAACTATGCCCTGGAGGCGGGGCTGGAGCCTGCTCGCGATGCCCTGGGGCTGGAGAGCGCCCAGAACAATCCCTACGCCAACATCCTGGTGACCACCCCGGCGCTCAAGGATGATCCGCGGATCCGCCAGTTGGCGCGGGATCTGGAGTCCAGGGCGATCGCCGACTTCATTCGCAAGAGCTACAAGGGGTCGGTGATCCCGGTGGCCGGGCGGCAGTCATGATAGTGCTGGAGGGGCTCGGCAAGCAGTACCCGGGGCACGGGCAACCCGCTCTGGAGGGGGTGTCGCTCGAGATTCCGGATGGGGCCATCTACGGCATTCTCGGGCGCAGCGGCGCGGGCAAGAGCACGCTCATTCGTTGCCTCAATCTGCTGGAGCGGCCAAGCCGGGGCCGCATCCTGTTCGATGGCCGCGACATCACGGCCCTGGAGGGAGCGGCCTTGCGCCGCCACCGTCAGGGGACCGGCATGATTTTCCAGCACTTCAATCTGCTGCACGCCCGCAGCGTGGAGGAGAACGTGGCGGTCCCGCTGGAAATCGCCGGAGTGGCGCGCCGGGAGCGGGCGGCCCGGGTCAGCGAGCTGTTGGAACTGGTGGGGCTTGGCGAGCACCGTCGCGCCTTTCCCTCCCAGTTGTCGGGGGGGCAGAAGCAACGCGTGGGCATCGCCCGCGCCCTGGCCGCCAATCCGCGCCACTTGCTCTGTGACGAGGCGACCAGTGCCCTGGATCCGGAGACCACGGAGTCGGTGCTGGCGCTGCTTGCCGACATCAACCGCCGCCTCGGGATCACCATAGTGCTCATCACCCACGAGCTGGAGGTGGTCAGGGCCATCTGCGATCACGCGGCATTGCTTGAACGGGGTCAGCTGGTGGAAAGCGGCGCTCTGGGCACCCTGCTGGCCAACCCCGACTCCCGCGTGCGGCAGGCCTTGTTGCCGGATCCCGAGATCCTGGGGCGTTTCATGGCGCGTCACGGAGTCACAGAGGAGGTGCGTTTATGCAGAGTCGCCTGAGTGCCGATGCCTTGCTCGAACTGATGTATCAGGGGTCGCTCGAAACGCTCTACATGGTGGGAGTGGCGGCCGTGTTCACCCTGCTGCTGGGGTTGCCGACCGGGGTGCTGCTGGTGGTGACCCGTCCCGGGGGCGTGTTGCCCTTGCCCCGTCTCAACATGGTGCTGGGGATCGGTATCAACATCGGGCGGTCGCTCCCCTTCGTGGTGCTCCTGATCGCCCTGATCCCCCTGACCCGGCTGGTGGTCGGCACCTCACTGGGCAGCACCGCCGCCATCGTCCCCATCACCCTGGGGGCCTTCCCCTTCTTTGCCCGGGTGGTGGAGAGCGCCCTCGATGAGGTGGACAAGGGGCGCGTCGAAGCCGTGCTCGCCATGGGGGGCAGCGGCTGGCACGTGGTCGTCAAGGCGCTGCTGCCCGAGGCCTTGCCGGCGCTGCTGGCCGGACTCACCCTGACGGTGGTGATGCTCATTGGCTTCTCCTCCATGGCAGGGGTGGTCGGTGGTGGCGGGCTCGGGGATCTGGCGATCCGCTACGGCTACCAGCGCTTTGATGACAAGGTGATGGCAGGGACCGTGGTCATGTTGCTGCTGCTGGTGCAACTGGTACAGGGGGTGGGGGACAGGCTGGTGCGGGCACTGGCCCATCGCCGCTAGGGGCACGGCTTCTCATCAGGCCGGCCGTGAGGTGCCAGCCAATAAAAAAGCGAGCCTTGGCTCGCTTTTTTTGCAATCACATCAAGGGGTCAACTTAGTTGACGCGACGCTTGAATTCACCGGTACGGGTGTCGATTTCGATCTTGTCACCGATCTCCACGAAGGCGGCAACGGCCAGCTCGTAGGAGGTGCCCTTCAGGCGGGCAGGCTTGGTCACTTTACCGGAGGTGTCGCCACGGGCGGCCGGCTCGGTGTACTCGACTTCACGCACGATGGTGGTCGGCAGTTCTACGGAGATGGCTTTCTCGTTGTAGAAAGTCACTTCGCAGAGGTCTTCCATGCCGTCTACCAGGTAGTTCAGGGCATCACCCAGGTTGTCTTTCTCGACGTCGTACTGGTTGTACTCGGTGTCCATGAAGACATACAGCGGGTCGGAGTAGTAGGAGTAGGTGCACTCTTTACGCTCCAGCTGAACGACTTCCAGCTTGTCGTCGGCCTTGAAGACGGTCTCGGTGGCGCTGCCGTTCAGCAGACCCTTCAGCTTCATCTTGACCACGGCGGAGTTACGGCCGGATTTGTTGAATTCAGCCTTCTGGACCACCATCGGCTCGGTGCCGATCATGACTACGTTACCAGCGCGGATTTCCTGTGCGGTTTTCATGTAAAAAATTCCTGTTCGTGAAACGGACGGATAAAAACTGCCAGATTATATACGGCTTTCTAAAAATTTCACCAACCTCGTGACGAGATCCCCGTCCGCCAGCAGCCTCTGTGGCCAGGTGCGCCCATGTTGCTGCCATATGGCCGCGTATTGCGGCCATTGTGCCCAGAGTTCACCGGTGTGTTCCCCCCGGTTGAGGGCATGGTTGAAGCGGCGCAGCCACTGACCGGCCGGCGCTGGCAAGGGGGAGAGGTAGTGGTCGAGAAAACCGTCCAGCTTGACCATGTGGGCATCCTCTTCCTGCTGGTAGATGTGCCAGAGGAAGGGGCGCCCTGCCCACTGGGCCCGCACGAAGGAGTCCTCCCCGCGCACCAGGTTGAGATCGCAGCTCCACAGCAGGCGATCGTAGCCCCTCTGATCGGTCATCGGCAGCAGCTTGACGGTGAGGTTGCCCGCCTGGAGCAGCGCGCCTGCCTTGGCCGTCGGAATGGCCTCTACCAGCCCTGCGCCGATGAGCACGTCGTCGAGGGAGCGCCCCAGCGGCAGCAGCAGGGTGACGGGGGTGACGCTCTGGCGCCAGCCCTCGACCAGGCTCCTGAGCGCCTCGCTCTCGTAGGTAAAGAGGCTGACCCGCAGCTCGTCTTCTCGTTGGGGTGGCAAGCCGAGGCTGGCCCAGTAGGCGGCCAGTCCCGCTTCATCCTGTTGCCAGCGCTCGCGCTCGACGATGAGGCCGTGCTCGCACAAGAGGCCGCCGGTTCTGGCGGTGAAACCCGGGAAGAAGAAGTACTTGTCGAGGCGCCGGCTGCCGACCTGCTGGGGCGAGGCGAGGCCATGGCAATCCTCGACCCAGCTCTCGGCCGAGAGGTATTCGAGGTTGATCCAGCAGGGGGGCGTGGTCTGCTCGGCCATGCGTTCGATAAAGGGGGCGGGCAGCTCGCAGGCAAACGCCTCGATGACCACCCTGGCCGGGGTCATGTCGGCGGGGAGGCGCTCGTGCCAGTGCTGGACATAGATGCCATCGACCCACTGACCGTCCTGTGCGGGGTCGAGCGCCGGGCAGATGCGGGCGAAGCTAGCCAGATCGTCCACCCAGAGCCGCACCTGCACCTCACTCTTCTGCGCCGGGAGCGCGCCTTCCTGTTTGAGCTGGCGGGCGAGTCGCCAGGTGACGCCGATGTCACCGAAGTTGTCGACGACGCAGCAGAAGATGTCCCAGTCGAAGGGGGGGAGAGGGCTTGTCATGGCGCGGGATCCCAGATGCAAAAAAACCGGTGCGCAGGGTAGCACACCGGTTGGTCGGCTTCTAACCGTCAGCGCGTGACGGGGTCTGTGGCAGGTTACTCCTTGCCGTAGACGTTGTTCTCCTGCTCGCGCACCCGGATGAAGGTGGTGCGTTTGGTGAGCTCTTTCAGCTGGCTGGCCCCCACATAGGTGCAGGTGGAGCGCACCCCGCCCAGGATGTCGCGCACCGTGTTCTCCACCGGACCGCGGTAGGGCAGCAGCACGGTTTTGCCTTCGGAGGCGCGATACTCGGCGACACCGCCGGCGTGCTTGTCCATGGCGCTGGCCGAGCTCATGCCGTAGAACTTCATGAAGGGCTCGCCATCGACCTCGACGACTTCGCCGCCGCACTCTTCGTGAGCGGCCAGCATGCCCCCCAGCATCACGAAGTCGGCGCCGCCGCCAAATGCCTTGGCCACATCCCCCGGGCAGGTGCAGCCGCCGTCACCGACGATCTGGCCACCCAGGCCGTGGGCCGCATCGGCACACTCGATGATGGCGGAGAGCTGCGGGTAGCCGACCCCGGTCTTGACCCGGGTGGTGCAGACCGAGCCCGGGCCTATGCCCACCTTGACGATGTCGGCGCCGGAGAGGATCAGCTCCTCCACCATCTCGCCGGTCACCACGTTGCCAGCGAGGATGACGTGGTTCGGGCAGGCCTCGCGGATCTTGCGCAGAAACTCGACGAAGTGCTGGGAGTAACCGTTGGCCACGTCCACGCAGATGAAGCGCAGGGCGCTGGACATCGCGAGGATCTGGCGGGTCTTGGTGAAGTCCTCCTCCGAGGTGCCGGTGGAGACCATTACGTGGCCCAGCAGGGCCGGGTCGGTCTCATTGACGAAGGTTTGCCACTGCGCAAGGCTGTAGTGCTTGTGCACCGCCGTCATCATCTCGAAGCTGGCCAGGGTACGCGCCATGGCGAAGCTGCCGACGGTATCCATGTTGGCGGCGATGACGGGCACGCCCTGCCATCGGGTCTGGGTGTGCTTGAAGGTGAACTGGCGAGTCAGGCTGACTTGGGAACGGCTCTTGAGAGTAGAGCGCTTGGGGCGAAACAGGACATCCTTGAAACCGAGCTTCAAGTCTTCTTCGATACGCATTGCGAATTCCTTATTGAGCCTTGTGTGAGAGCTCACTTTGCAGTGGCAACTTTTCGGCAGGCGCAAAAAAACCGGTGGTTTTCAGGCCCTCCGGTTTACAGCAGTGTAGGCAAAAATCCCGTCAGAACAAGACTGATAATTCACGCACCGCTGTGGTAGCCTTTGGCGTCACAACCTGAGGATGGCCGCCAGCGTCATCCCGCACCCTGTTCTCCCCTCGTTTTCCTGCTGCATTCCCCACTCACGCGCCGTGCCCGGCATGGATTGTCGCCTGTTGGCACCGCGTCCAGAGCCTGCTCCCCTGCGCGCCAGAATCCGGTTGACCCGGCAGTTGGCTGTGATACATCTGGGCGCAAGACTGACAAGGCGAGAGAGCAAGATGGGCAAGAGAATGGTGGCGGCAGCCATGATGTGGGCGCTGTGCGGCAGCGCGATGGCGGCCCAGACCAGCTATGGCTGGATCGAGAAGGGGGTGCTGATGCCCTACGGGGTGGCGGTCAAGATGAAGCTCGATACCGGTGCCCTCACTTCGTCGCTGGATGCCCGCGACCTGAAGCATTTCAAGAAGGATGGCAAGCCCTGGGTGCGCTTCAACCTGGTGCTGACCGATGCCAATACCGACAAGGTGGTGCGCCGGAGCGTGGAGCGGCCGGTGGAGCGCAGCGTGACGGTGCGCGGGGCGGGCGGCATGGAGGAGCGCCCGACGGTGACCATGTCCGTCTGCGTCGGGGACCAGGTCTACAAGGAGTGGTTCACCCTGCGGGATCGCAGCAAGATGATCTACCCGGTGCTGCTGGGGCGCCGTCTGCTGGCGGAGCTGGGACCGGTGGATTCGAGCCGGACCTTCACGGTACAGCCCACCTGCGACTAGGGTGGTGGTGCCATGAAAAACGGGGGCCTGGCCCCCGTTTTTCATGGCGTGCGCAAAGGCTGACCCCTCATGCCTGGCGCGAGGCGGGAAGCAGCACGCTCACTTCGAGCCCCCCTTCAGGCCGATTGTGGATGTCGAGATCCGCTCCGTGAAGCTGGGCGATGCGCGAAACGATGGCCATTCCAAGGCCCACGCCATCCCCCTGCTGGGGATTGACCCGGAAGAAGCGCTCGCACAACCGGGAGAGGGCGGCGGTGGGGATGCCGGGGCCGTTGTCCCGCACATCCACCCGGATCCGGTTGCCCACCTGGCTCACCACCACGGCGACCTCGCCGCCCACCTGGGTGTAGCGCAGCGCATTGTCGATGAGGTTGCCGAACATCAGCTCCAGCAACATCGCCTGTCCCATTACCTGCACCTGTTCGGCGCCCTCCAGGGACAGCTGTTGATCCTTTTTCAGGGCGATGGGGGCCAGGGTCGCCAGGGGGCTCTGCAACAGGGGGTGCAGAGGGAGGGCGGTGAGGGCCGGGCTCTGCTGGTTGTCGATGCGGGCCTGGGTCAGCAACTGGCGGATCAGCCGATCGCTGCGATCGAGGGCCAAGAGCATCTTGCGCAGGGCCTGCTCCCGGCTCTGATCATCCTCGGCCGTCATGGCGTTCTCGCTGTGGATGCGCAGCACCGCGAGGGGCGTGCGCAGCTCGTGGGCGGCCTCGTTGGTGAACTGTTTCTCCCGATCCAGGGTGTCAGCGAGGGCGTGCATCAGCCGGTTGATCTCCCCCACCAGCGGCGTCAGTTCCTCGGCCTTGATGGCGAGATTGAGGGGGCTCAGGTTGGCGGGATGACGCTCGCCGATGGCTTGCGCCAGCTGGTGCAGCGGTG
Source organism: Aeromonas sp. s1(2024) (assembly GCF_040908005.1). NCBI lineage: Bacteria > Pseudomonadati > Pseudomonadota > Gammaproteobacteria > Aeromonadales > Aeromonadaceae > Aeromonas > Aeromonas sp. s1(2024). Next base: position 141,029 of record NZ_JBFOCW010000014.1, read on the forward strand.
ACAGCCCCCGGGTGATCAGCCACCACAGCAGACCGAGCAGGAAGGGCAGGGTGATGAAGAGGGGCAGCATGGTGAGGGTGGCCATCTTGCTGGCCAGTTCGCTGCGTTCGTCATCCCGCTCCGCCACGATGAGCCAGGTCTGTTCACCTTCGTTGTAGAGGGTAAAGGTGCGCCACTCGTGGTGATCCTTGGTCTCGCTGTTGAAGCCCCGCTCCAGGGTGGTCAACGGTTGGGCCGGGGCATTGGGCGAGCGCAGCAGCACGGCGCCCTGCTCGCTCAGCAACTGGAAGTAGAGGTTGTGTTCGAATTCATGGCCATAGGGGGTGAACTCGTTGTCCTGGCCGAACTGGAAGAAGCCGCCCTTCTCGATGTGGGGCGTCTCGGGGACGGCCTGCACCCACTCCTGGTACACGGTGCCGTTGCGCGGCAGCTCGCCGCTCTGCTTGAGATAGCGGCTGAGCAACTGGTTGGTGATGCGGGCGGACTGGGCGAGACGGGCATCAAACAGCTCTTCCATTTCGTGGTTGGCCTGCAGGTAGCCGATAAGGCCGCTGATGGCGAGGCTGAGGCTGACCAGGGCCAGGATGCCGGAGAGCAGGAAACGGCGGATGGAACGGACACGGCTCATGGGGCGGAGGCTCCTCTTGCGCCCTGGACGTCGAGCTGGGGCACGATGTAACCGACGCCGCGAATGTTGCGGATGAGCTCGGGGAAGAATTTCTTGCGCAGGTGGTGAATGTGCACCTCCACCGCGTTGCTCTCTGCCCCCTCGTCCCAGCCGTAGAGGCTCTGTTGCAGTTGATCCCGGCTCAATACCCGGCCGCTCTGGGTGATGAGCTCCTGCAACAGCTTGTACTCGTGGGGGGTGAGCTTGACCGGCTCGCCCCGATAGGTGACCTGTTGTGACGCGGGGAAGAGCTGCAGCTCCCCGTACTCCAGCACCGCCTGGGCCTGCCCCTTGCTGCGCCGCACCAGGGCGCGCAGCCGGGCGTTGAGCTCCTGCAGGGCGAAGGGTTTGACCATGTAGTCGTCGGAGCCTGCATCCAGCCCCAGCACCCGGTCGTCCAGGGCATCACGGGCGGTCAGGATGAGCACGGGCAGGGTCTGCCCCTCCCGGCGCAACTTGCGCAGCAGGCTGATGCCGTCGATGTCCGGCAGGTTGAGATCCAGGACAAGGGCGGCAAACTCCTCGCTCTTGAGCGCCGAGAGGGCCGGCATCCCCTGCTGGAGCCAGTCCACCGTGTAGCCGCTGCTGCGCAGGGCATCCACCATGCCGTCTCCCAGCATCACATCATCTTCCACCAACAGGATCCGCATTGTTCTCTCCCTCAAACGACACTGCCCACCAGTATGCAAGCTGGTGGGCAGAGTTGAAATAGCACACTGTGCTGCTTGTGTTTACAGCTTGGCGAGACGCTCGCGAATTTCCATTCTGCGGCCCTCGTCCGCCACCTCGCGGCCAGGGCGCGCCGGGGCGGCCAGGGCCTTGTCCAGATAGACCTTCGCCTGTGCCTTGTCACCCTGATCCAGCAGGAAGTCGCCGTAGAAGAAGTTGGGGTCGATGCCGGTGGGATTGATGGCCAGCGCCTGCTTGAGCAGCTTCTCCGCCTTCTCGTCGTCACCAAAGCCCACCGGCCAGCCCGGTACCTGGTAGTAGAGGGAGCCCAGGCTGGTGTAGGCCGAGCCTTCCAGCGCCTTGGGATCCTGCTTGATGGCGATCTCGAGCTTGGCCTTGGCCTCCTTCACCAGACCAAGGGCGCCGAGGCCGCCCTTGGCCCCCGCCCAGGTGCTCTTGACGATGGCGGACCAGATCAGCAGATCGGTGCGAAATGCCTCCTTGGCACTCGCCTCATCGGCCTTGGCACTCAGGCTCTCCAGGCAGCTCTCCTTGGCTTTTCCGGTCTGCTGGTACTGGCAGTGGGCCCACTCCTGCTGAATGGTGGGCAGGGCATCGGCGGCCTGTGCCAGACCGCTTGCCAGCAGGCCTCCCAGGACGAGCAACAGGGGGCCGTGACCAAATCGGGGACGGAAAGTGGTGTGCTTCATCTCAATGTTCCTTCTCGTTTGTCGCACAGGCGGGATCGCTCCTGTGATCGGGGGCAGGGGAGGCGGTGCGGCGGGCGTGGCGCTCGATGATCGGGCGCTGCTTGGCCAGGGCCATGTCCACCAAGGCGGGCAGCAGGCCGTTGAGCCGCACAAAGAGCTTTTCCGGCCAGCCAAGCCAGCGGCGGCGCGTTTCGTTGCACAGGGCGATGACGGCCTCCTCGGCCACGTCCTGTGGGCTGTCGGTCCGGGTGCCGAGCTCGGCATTCATGGCATAGGCCGCCTCGGAATTGAGGTGGGTGCGGGTGGCGCGAGGGGCAAAGTGCAGCACCTTGATGCCGGTTCCCTCCAGCTCCCGCCCCAGGGACTCGCTGAAGCCGCGCATGGCGAACTTGCTGGCGCAATAGACGCTGTAGCCGGCAAAACCGATGGCCCCGAGGCTGGAGCCGATGTTCATGATGATGGCGGGCTTGCGCAGCCGAGGCAGCAGGGCCCGGGTGAGCTGGATGGGCGCCTCGACGTTGAGCAGCAACTGGCGTGTCACCTGCTCGCTGCTCTGATCTTCCAGCCAGGCGAACTGGTTGCAGCCCGCACTGTTGATGAGCACGTCCAGCCCCTCGTCCAGGGCCGGATGTTGCAGCAGCTGCGCCCGCTCATGGGGAGAGCCAAGATCGGCCGTCACCGTCTGGTGGCGATCCGGATGAGGCAGCTCCCGGCGCAGGCGCTCCAGGGCGCTGGCCCGACGACCGTGCAGCAGCAGATGGGCACCCTGGGCCGCCAGTTCATGGGCCAGGGCTTCACCAATGCCGCCACTGGCGCCAGTCAGCAGTATGCGTTTGCCTTCAAGCTTCATTGGCAGGATCCCGTGAGCTGATAGAGCATGTCGCCATAGAGGCGGTAGACCACCTTGGCGGCGTGAATGATGGCGGCCTGATCGGCGGCATCTTCCACCCGGTTCATCAGGGATTCGAAGAATTTGAGGTGCTCCTGGTCCAGGGCCCCGTGGGAGCTCAGGTAGCTCATGGCCTGAGGCGGCAGACCCAGACCGCTCTTGAGCTGGTCGGCGACGGTCAGGGCGATGGCTACGCTGGTGCCTTCCAGCACCTGCACCATGCCGAAGAAGCCCATGGGATTGCCGCGCTGGATCTGGTCGTAGAGGAAGGCCACCATCAGCTCGATGGGCAGGCCCGGCTGGCCGTGGCGCACCTCCTCGGCATCACCGCCGCAGGCACGGATGTCGTTCAGGATCCACTCCTGATGGCCGTACTCCTCGTCGATGTACTCCCTGATGGCGCCTCGCACCCATTCGTACTCCTGCCCCAGTTTGCCGCCGGTGGCCATCAGGAGCGGCACCGTGTGGCGCACGTGGTAGTAGGCCTGTGCCAGGAAGGCGAGGTAGGTGTCACGGCTGATGTCGCCGCGGCGGCAGGCCTCGATGATAGGGGCGTTGAACAGGCGTTCGCGCTCGCAGGCGGTGGCTTGTTGCAGGGTCTGGTAGAAGCTCATGAGGTCTCTCCTGTGAGGCATTGGCTGATCTGCCGGGAAAAATGGTGATAAATCTCGTTGCGACGGGGGCGCCCGTTGGCCGTCAGCAGGCCAGGGAGCTGATCCAGGGCGACCGGCAACCAGTGGTGGATGCGGGCGTAATCGGGCAACTGCTGGTTGAGCCGGGCAATCTGCTCTGGCAATTGGGACTGGCTGCCCGGCAGCGGCTGGATAAGGGCCACGTTGGCGGGCTGACCGTCACCGAAGATGACGATGCGGGCGATGGCCGGGCAGAGCTGGGCCTGGGCTTCCACCCACTCCGGGGAGAAGTTGCGGCCAAAGGCGGTGATCTGCACGTTCTTCTTGCGCCCCGTGATATGGAGATAGCCCTCCTCGTCGATCCGACCCAGATCCCCTGTGGCGATCTGGCTGCCCGTCTCGCCCTCTTCCCCCAGGTAGCCCAGCATGGCGCTGCCGCTGACCATGACTTCGCCGTCTGCGGCGATCGTCACCTGGCAGTGGGGCAGGGGCAGGCCGACGCTGCCGGGACGATCCCCGTGGGGGCCGTTCAGGGCGACCACGGAGCCGCATTCGGAGAGACCGTATCCCTCATAGACCGGCAGCCCCGCCGCACGGGCGTGAGCGATGAGTTCGGGGGCGACCTTGCCGCCGCCCACGGCGACGAAGCGCAGGGTGCCGAGCTGTGTTGCCAGGGCAGGGGTATTGAGGCACAGGGCCAGCAGCAGGCGCAGCAACTCGGGTACCAGCACCAGGCTGTGGCTGGGCCAGCGCAGCAGTGCCTGGGCCAGGGCCGCAGGATCCAGCTTGCTGGAGCCCGAGAAGCCGAGTTCCCCCAGGGAGGGGATGCGGCTGCAGGCGCCGGTCAGCAGCGGTACATACAAGCCGGTCAGGTTCTCCAGCAAGGTGGTGAGGGGCAGCAGGGTCAGGTGTTTCTCAACCCGGGCAGGGGCCACCCGCAGGGCAAGGGATCCGCAGACCGCCGTCATCTGTTCCAGCGACAGGCAGACGCCCTTGGGTTGCCCCGTGGTGCCCGAGGTATAGGTGATCTTGGCGGTGCCCGCAGGCAGCTCGGGGAGGCGGGCCGGGATGCGGCGCCACAGGGGCACGGCCTGCTCATCGGGCCTGCCTGCCATGAGCACGAGGGGTGAGGCGGCTTGCCACCCCTGGTGCTCCGGGCCGACCAGGGCGTCTGCTCCGCTGCTTTCAAGCAGCCACGTCTGCTGCGCCGGACTGAAGAAGTGGGGAACCGGTATGACCACGATGCCGGCCCAGGTGCAGGCGAGATCGATCAGTGCCCAGGGCAGGCCGTTGTCGAGTTGCAGGGCCAGGCGGCGGATGCCGGCCCCTTGCAGCACGCCTGCCAGTTGCTGGATCTGCTGCCACAGGCTCTGGTAATCCAGCTCACCCTGGCTGCCTAGCAGCGCAGGCTGGTGCGGGGTCTGGCTGGCATGGTGGGCGATGGTGTCGAACAGCGTCATTGCGCGCACCTCCTGTCGATGTCGGCATGGTTAAAAAGGCGGGGCATGGGCCCCAGCAGGTTGAGCAGCAGGCTGCTCTGTGCGAGCACCTCGCGCCCCTGGTTGATGTCGCCTGCCATCACCTTGGGCTGGCAGCGGTAGTATTCGCCCCAGGCGCTGGCATCCTCCCCCACCTGATGGGCCTGGGCGGGGGCCAGCTCCACCGGGTTGAGACGCAGGCGGGTAAAGCTGTTGCGCAGCTTGGCGGTGCCGGTGAACACCACGTAGTCCAGGGCGTTGTCACACAGCAGACGGCACAGCGCGGCAAACATCAGGCGGGCGTGACCCGGTTCGCTGCAGGCAAGATTGCCCACTTCGATGATGCGGTGGCGGGCCGGACGGACCCCGAGACGGGTCTTGATGGCGGCCTCGACAGGCTGCTCCAGATATTGCTCCAGATAGAGCGGTTGCTCGTGCTCGCCATGGCAGGCCTGGTTAAGGCCGCAGGCACCGACCAGCACGCCATCTGCCCGGTAGAGCCCGAGCAGGCAGGGCAGGAAATGGGGAATGCGGGCGTTGAACTCGAGGGTATAGGCGGCCTGGATATAGGTTTGCAGCGCCATGACCTGCTGCGGGGATTCGGCCAGGATCAACCGGTAGGGGGCTTGGATCTCGATGGTCATGGTTGGCTCCTTCTCTTGCGATGGGATGAGAGTAAAAGGGCAAACTTAAGAAACCCTTAAGTCGCAAAAAAAGACGAAAAAAACTGGCGGGGGGTGAACGGGGGTCGATGGGGGCTCCAGACAAAACAGTTGCCAGCAGCGGGCGTGGCAGGCAATCTGCCCCGCTGTCGCCACCCGAGGAGCTGCCATGTCATCCCCTATTCACTGTCCCCTGTGTCTCTCCCCTTGGCACCATGCCCTGCCGGTGGCGGGCAAGGGCTATTACCGCTGCCTGGCGTGCGAGCTGGTCTGGATGGACGAGGCGGACCACCTGGACGAGGGGGCTGAGAAGGCGGTCTATGACGGGCACGACAACCGGGTGGACGATCCCCGCTACCGGGCCTTTCTGATGCGTGCCTTTGGCGAGGTGCTGGCCCGGGTGTCGCCTTCTGCCAGCGGCCTCGATTTTGGCTGCGGCCCCGGACCTGCCCTTATCGCCATGGGGCGGGAGGCGGGCTTCGAGATGGCGGGCTACGACAAGTTCTATGCCGACGACCCCGAGTGCCTGGCAAGGCAATACGACTTCATCACCAGCACCGAGGTGATAGAGCACATCGCCACCCCCCGCGCCGTGCTGGACACGCTCTGGGGCTGCCTCAAGCCCGGCGGGGTGCTGGTGTTGCAGACCCAGCGGGTGCTGGGGGACGAGCGCTTCAAGACCTGGCGCTATCGCCACGATCCCACCCACATCGTCTTCTTCGCCGAGGCCTCGTTCCGTGCCCTGGCGGTCCGCTGGCAGGCAGAGGTCGAGTTTCCTCATGCGGATGTGGCGGTGTTCACCAAACCCTGAGCCGGGCGTTTTCATTTGGCCATGAGTTGGGCATGCTGGTGGCCTGATACCCAGGAACGGATGCCCCTATCTCCATGTCGATCCCCCACCTCTCATTGCAAGACGCCCGCCACCTGCAACTGGCGGCCCAGGGGCTGCTGACCCCGCGCCGCGCCAGAGCAACCCCCGCCGACCTGCTCGCCTGCATTCGCCGCATGGCGTTGCTGCAGATAGACACCATCTCCGTGGTGGCCCGCAGCCCCTATCTGGTGCTGTTCAGCCGCCTTGGCCACTACGATCCGCGCTGGCTGGAACAACTGCTGGCCGATGGTGATCTTTTCGAATACTGGGCCCACGAGGCCTGTTTCGTCCCCCGGGAAGATTACCGGCTGCTGCGCCATCGCATGCTGGATCCCGCCGCCATGGGCTGGAAGTTCTCCGCCCAGTGGCTCAAGACCCACGGCGGCGAGATAGCGCAGATAGTCGAGCGCATACGCCAGGATGGCCCGGTGCGGGCGGCAGACTTCGAGCGCAAGGGGGGCAAGGGCAACGGCTGGTGGGACTGGAAGCCCGAAAAGCGCCACCTGGAGGTGCTGTTTACCGCAGGTCAGCTAATGGTGCGCGAACGGCGCAATTTCCAGCGGGTCTACGATCTCGCCGAGCGGGTCATGCCGGAGTGGAATGACGAGCGGGATCTGCCGAGTCCTGATCTCGCCCGGCGGGACATGGTGCGAGCCAGTTGCCGGGCGCTGGGGCTGGTCAAGACCGGCTGGGTGGCGGATTACTATCGCCTTAAACGGGGGAAATACGACGCCCTGCTCCACCAGCTGGCGGACGAGGGGGAGCTGTTGCCGGTACGAGTGGAGGGGTGGCAGCACGGAGCCTTCGTTCACGCCTCCCTGGCCGATGAGCTGGTCCGGGCCCAGGCGGGCACCCTCAAGGCGAGCCACACCGCCGTGCTCTCGCCCTTTGACCCGCTGGTGTGGGATCGCAAGCGGGCCAGCGAGTTGTTTGGCTTTGACTATCGCATCGAGTGCTATACCCCGGCCCCCAAGCGCCAGTACGGTTATTTCGTGCTGCCGTTGCTGCATCGCGGCAAGCTGGTGGGCAGGATGGACGCCAAGGCCCATCGCAAGGAGGGGGTGTTTGAGGTCAAGAGCCTCTATCTGGAAGACGGGGTCAGGGTGACCCGGACCCTGGCCCAGGATCTGGGCAAGGCCATCCAGAAGCTGGCGGAGTGGCACCAGACCCCGCTGGTGCGTTATGGCAACGTTCCTGCTCCCTTGTTGGCTCAATGGCAGGAGGTGGCACGCTGAGGAAGGACGCCGACCCTCGCATCAAGCCGGGCAGGACCAGGGCTACGGCGGCGGCGATGCGCGCGCGGATGTCGCTGCCCGGCGCCAGCAAGCCGAGCGCCATCTGGCGCAGCGGCTCCGCCATGGTCATCGCCAGCAGCAGGTCGCTGGTCTGGGCGGTATCCAGCTCGCGCAGCCAGCCCAGTTGCTGCTGGCGCTGTAGCCACGCCGCCAGCGTCGCTCTGCCGCGGGCAATGCCGTTCTCCTGATAGGCCGCCAGCAGGGCATCGCGCCCCGCGAACTCATGCTGCAGCAGTCGGAACATGCCCACCGCCGGTGCGCTCAGCACCTGGCTGGCAATGGCTTGCAAGCCCTGCACCAGCATCTCTCCCAGTACCTCGGGGTGGGTTGCATCCTGCTCGAAGGCCGGTTGAAAGGCATCGGTCCAGCTGCGCACCGCCTGCGCTACCAGCTCGTCGCGATTGGCGGCGAAGCGGTAGAGGGTCTTCTTGGCAACCCCCGCCTCTTTGGCCACCGCATCCACGGTCGCAGCGCCGTAGCCCCCCTTGAGCAACAAGGTCAGCGTCGCCTCGGCGAGGGCGGCGCGAAGGTCGGCTTCCGGGGTGACCGGACGGCCTCGTGAGCGTGTTTCTTCATCGTTCTGGTGCGACATATGGGCTCCTGGAAAGCATTGACAGACCCAGCATACAGGCATAGCGTAATTTAAGAAACGAACTTCGTTTCCTAAATTTATGGGAGTCATATCATGCATCCTTCTGCCCTGTTTGCCCCTTGGGGCGTCAATGACATCAATGAGTTGCTCAGGCCGCAACCCCTTCGCCTGGAAATGGGTCTGACCCGCAGCACCGACGGCCTGCTGACGGTCGCCATCCGTACCGATCTGCACGGTTGCAAGGGGCGCATGCTGGATTGGTGGTTCACCTTCTTCGAGACGACCCAGCACATCAGGTGGTGGCACCCCCACGATCATGTCGAGCACCGGGGCTGGGATCATCACTGGAAAAAAGGGGAGCGCTATGTGGGAGCCAGCATAGAGGCGGTGGAGTGGCTTGCCGAGCTGCCGCCGGTGGCAGCTCGCCTCAAGTTCCACGGTGCCGAAGAGGTGTTCGCCCCGCAATCGCTACACGAGGCGCGGGAGACGCAGGCTCTCTCTGCCGCCATCTGCGCCCGTATCGGCTTTGGCAACGAGGTGGCGCTGGATGACAACGGTGCGCCGCTGGATGGCGAGATGCTGCACCTGGCGCGCGATACCCCCTATGGCTGTGTGCTGCGCAGTCGTTTTCTGCTGGGCAAAGCCTGCGCCAACCCGTTTGACGAGGTGCCGGACGAGATAGGCTTCAACCTGATGCGCCACTGCTACAGCGAGTTCAGTTATCTGGCGCAGTTTCTGCCGTCGCTCTACTACGCGGAAAACGGCCGTGAACCGGCACCGCGACTCTGGTGACGGATGCCGAACGAGCGCGCAGGCCAGCTGCCGGGTGGAGATGAACCGCGGAAGATGGTCATAAAAAAACCGGGCACTGGGCCCGGTTTGTTATGCAGTCAGGATGTGCTTACTGGAGCACCAGCACCATCAGCAGGCCGACGGTGATGGCGGATACCAGGAAGGCGAAGCCATAGAACACATAGTGGTGCAGCTTGGTGGTGTGGATCCCCAGATCATGCAGGCCGTGGTAGATGCGGTGCATGCCGTGCCAGACGGGCAGGGCGATGATGACCAGCAGGATGCAGGCACCCCACCAGGAGCTGGCGAATGCCAGCACGCGCTCGTAGCTCATGGTCTCCACATCCATGATGCCCATGGGCACCAGCAGACCGGTGATGAGGACAATGACCGGCAGCAGCATGGCAACCACCATGCCACCCGCACCAAACAGACCCCAGTAAATTGGCTCGTCAGAACGTCTCATATTTATTCCTCAAATCATGATTGAGTGATCGTGGCCAACGTTTCTGAGTGAGAGCCCGGTACCAAACAGTCACCAATAACCGGGTTCGTCAGAACGTCTTATGGTTTTCTCCTCAGGCCACGATGATCAGGACAAGCAGGGATACCGCCGCCAGCGCCACATACTGGGCGATGACGATCGGCTTCTCCGGCACCAGGTCTTCGCCACGGAAGATGCGCATGGCTTTCGGGGCCAGGGCGAACCAGGTCTTGGCGTGGAACAGGCAGGCTGCCAGGGCGATGACGTGGAACAGGATGGCAATGGGGCTCTGCAGGGATTCCAGCCAGCCATTGAATGCCTCCTGACCCTGTACCAGGCGCAGCAGACCCCACATCAGCACGACGGCGTAGATGGAGACGAAGATGCTGGTGCCTTCGCGGATCATGTAACCGGTGTAGAAGGCATTCTTCAGCCACCAGTCTTTCTTCATTTCGCGCACGTAGGGCTTACGTTTGCTCTGGGTGTTGTTCATGGTCTCACTCCTGGTCTCAATCCGGCTTGAACATGGCGATCATGTAGTCCTTGGCGCTCTCGACCTTGCCAAGCTGGATGGCGGCGGCCGGATCCACCCCTTTCGGGCACACTTCGGAGCAGTAGCCCACGAAGGTACAGCCCCAGACGCCCTCGTCCTGGCTGATGATCTTCATCCGCTCCCTGGACGCGCTGTCGCGGTTGTCGGCGTTGTAGCGATAGGCCAGTGCCAGGGCCGCCGGACCGGTGAACTTCTTGTTGATGCCATATTGCGGGCAGGCCGCGTAGCACAGACCGCAGTTGATGCACATGGAGAACTGGTGATACTTCGCCATGTCAGCCGGCGTCTGGGTGTACTCGCCATCGCACAGGCTGCGCGGCTCAGACGGGATGATGTAGGGCTTGATGCTCTCCAGCTTCTCGATGAAGTCGGACATGTCGACCACCAGATCGCGCTCGATGGGGAAGTTGTTGAGCGGCTCGATAGTCATCTTGCCCGGCAGGTAATCCCGCAGGAAGGTCTTGCAACCGAGTTTCGGAATGCCGTTGACCATCATGCCGCAGGAGCCGCAGATCGCCATCCGGCAGGACCAGCGGAAGCTCAAGGTGGAGTCCAGATGATCCTTGATGTATTGCAGCGCATCCAGCAGGGACATCTCTTTGAGGTAGGGCACCTGGAAGGTCTGCATCCAGGGCTCGTTATCCTGCTCGGGACGGTAGCGCAGGATTTCAATTTCGATCATCTCAGCCATTCTTCTTAGCCTCGTCTTGTTTCTCACCCTCGGAACCGTACACGCGCTTGGCCGGTTGGGATTTAGTGATCTTCACATCGGAATAGTCGATGGTCGGGGCCCCTTCGCCGTTGTAGAAGGAGAGAGTGTGCTTGAGGAAGTTGACGTCATCGCGCTCCTCGTAACCGTCCAAACGCTGGTGGGAACCGCGGGACTCTTTGCGGTTGATGGCGGAGTGCGCCATGGCTTCCGCCACGTCCAGCATGTAGCCCAGCTCGATGGCGTACAGCAGGTCGGTGTTGAAGACCGAGGACTTGTCGTTGATCTTGATCTTTTTGTAACGGGCTTTCAGCTCGTTGATCTTGTCGATGGTACCCTGCATCAGCTCTTCGGTACGGTAGATACCGACACCGGCTTCCATGGACATGCCCAGTTCGTTGCGGATATCCGCCGGGTTTTCGGTGCCGTCGATGTCGAGCAGGGAGAGGTGCTGCTTGATGAGCGCCTCGGCCTTGGCGACCAGCGCCTGGGTGTTGCCGTGTTGCTGGGTGGCGGCAAACTCGGCTGCCTGCTCACCGGCCACCTTGCCGAAGACCACGATCTCGGACAGGGAGTTGGAACCCAGACGGTTGGCGCCGTGCAGACCGACGGAGGCACATTCGCCAGCGGCATAGAGACCGGCCAGACGAGTGGCGCACTTGCCGTCAGTTTCGATGCCACCCATGGTGTAGTGGGCGGTCGGACGTACCGGAATCGGCTCTTTCACCGGATCCACACCCACGTAGGCCTTGGCCAGTTCGCAGATAAAGGGCAGACGCTCTTTCAGGTACTTCTCGCCAAGGTGGCGCAGGTCAAGGTGAACCACGTCGCCCATGGGGCCCTGGATCACGCGGCCTTTTTGCTGCTCCTGCCAGAAGGCCTGGGAGAGACGGTCGCGCGGACCCAGCTCCATGTGCTTGTTCTTCGGCTGGCCGACCGGGGTTTCCGGGCCCAGACCGTAATCTTGCAGGTAGCGATAGCCATCCTTGTTGAGCAGGATGCCACCCTCACCACGACAACCTTCGGTCATCAGGATGCCGGTGCCCGGCAGACCGGTCGGGTGATACTGGACGAACTCCATGTCCCGCAGCGGTACGCCGTGGCGGTAGGCCAGGGCCATGCCGTCACCGGTGACGATGCCGCCGTTGGTGTTGTAGCGATAGACACGACCTGCGCCGCCGGTGGCCAGCACCACGGACTTGGCCTGGATGAAGCGGGTGATGCCGTTCTGGATGTCAAAGGTGACGACACCCTGGACGCGGCCATCTTCCACGATGAGATCCAGACAGAAGTGCTCGTCGAAGCGCTTGATGGTCGGGTACTTGATGGAGGTCTGGAACAGGGTGTGCAGGATGTGGAAGCCGGACTTGTCGGCGGCGAACCAGGTGCGGGGGATCTTCATCCCGCCGAAACGGCGCACGTTGGCCTTGCCGTCCGGTTTGCGGCTCCAGGGGCAACCCCAGTGCTCCAGCTGGATCATCTCGTTGGTGGCGTTGTTGACGAAGTACTCGACTACGTCCTGCTCACACAACCAGTCACCACCGGAGACGGTGTCGTTGAAGTGGTTTTCCAGGGAGTCGTCATCACGGACGACGCCTGCGGCGCCACCTTCGGCGGCCACTGTGTGGCTGCGCATCGGATAGACCTTGGAAATCAGGGCGATTTCCAGCTCCGGGTGGGCTTCTGCAATGGCGATTGCGGCACGCAGGCCACCGCCACCGGCACCGATGATGGCAACATCGGTCTTGATAATATCCACATCTGCCTCCTTAGGGATAGATTTGCTGGGCACGATTTTGCTCTATGAAAAAAATTCAGGCTTGATGCAAGTCAAACTGCTTTGTTTTAGTGCTTGGCAACGGTGATTTTTATTACAACCACCCCATTCCTTGGATGAAAATGCCGTCATTATCGCCATCCATCAGTGATCTGGATCAGCCGTACTCGCTACTCTGGTGATTTTAACTCCAAGATTATACGTAGTTTTCTTTCAAAAAAATGAGAAATGCCTCTCTTTTTGGGTATTACCCATAAAGTTTTTAAGTTTTTTATCAAAACAGTTTAATGATAACTATTATCACGATGACATATCGAGGTTAGGCATCAAAAAAGTAATGCGAATATAGCCATGACAGACTGGGCCCGTCTCCCACACATGGGCAAAAGGAGATGTCGATCACAGGGTTGAGGGTCTCGAAAGGGGATTATAACCGTTGAAACAAAAAGGGTTTATAAAAAAAGGGGCCTGAACGGCCCCTTTCTTCCCATGGTCGATCAGATGCGGAACATGCCGACCTGATTATTCAATTCACCTGAAATATTTTTAAGCTGGGCCGACAGATTGCGGGAGCTGTCCGCATCCACTGCCAGCTCGTCCGAGACATCCTTGACCGCCTGGATGTTGCGGCTCACCTCGTCGGTGACGGCACGCTGTTCCTCGGCGGCGCTGGAGATCTGGGTCGCCATGTCGGAGATCTGGTTGATGGAGGTGGTGATCTGCTCCAGCGCCTGGGTCGCATCGTTGGCATCTTCCACGCTGTTCTGGGCCAGCAGCTGACCCTCGTGCATGGTACTGACGGCGCCCTGGGTGTTGCGCTGCAGGGTCTCGATCATGCTGCGGATCTCGACGGTGGAGCTGTGGGTGCGCTGGGAAAGCACCCGCACCTCGTCGGCCACCACGGCAAAGCCGCGTCCCTGCTCGCCAGCCCGGGCGGCCTCGATGGCGGCGTTGAGCGCCAGCAGGTTGGTCTGCTCGGCGATGCCCTGGATGGTGGAGAGGATGGTGTTGATCTCCTGGGCGTTCTTCTCCAGTTCCTGAATGATGCCGGAGGCCTGCTTGACCTGGGTGGCGAGATCCGTGATGGAGCGCTGGTTGCGGGCAATCACCTGCTTGCCGTGCTCGCAACTGCTGGAGGAGCTGCGGGCCGCTTCCGCGGTCTGCTCGGCGTTGCTGGCCACTTCGACGGCGGTGGCGGACATCTCGTGCACTGCGGTCGCAATCTGGGAGATCTCGTTTTGCTGGCGGGCCAGCCCCTGGTTGGATTTCTCCGCCATGTCGTGGGAAGACCTGGCCTGCTGGTTGAGCTGGGTGGAGGAGTTGGAGATGTCCTGCACCATGACGTGGATGCGCTCGATGAAGGTGTTGACGTGCTTGGCGACGGTACCGACCTCGTCTTCACGCTCGATCTTGATGCGACGGGTGAGATCGCCGTTGCCGCGGGAGAGATCGGCAATTGCCTCGCCCAGGGTTTTCAGCGGTGCCAGGGAGCCGTTGATGGCGACATAGGAGAAGCCTGCCACGATGAGGATGGTCAGCAATCCCTGGAGGAGGGCGGAGGTGACCATGCGGGAGACGGACTGGTAGGCGACCGCTTCGTCCACCACGATGCCGAAATACCAGTTGGTGTTGGGGATCTCGGTGAGGTCGAATACGCTTGCCTTGCCGCTGATATCCATCTCGGAGATGGTGTTGTCATGGGCCAGCTCGTTGACCTTGGCTGCCGTCAGCTCCGGGGAGATGGCGGTGGCGGGTTTGAGGGTCAGATCCTTGTCCGGGTGGGCGATGATGGTGCCGTTGCTGTCCACCAGAATGGCATAGGTGCCTTCCGAGTTCATGGCGAGTACGTCTTTCACCAGACCGTCGATGGAGACGTCACCGGCGATGACGCCGTCGGTGTTGCCACGACTGAAGGGCTCGGCGATGGTGATGATGAGCTGGCCGGTGGTGATGTCGGCATAGGGGGCCGTGATGGCGAGCTTGCCGGCGGCCATGGCGTCCTTGTACCAGGGGCGCTGGCGCGGATCATAGCCGGCCGGCAGATCGGTCGGCTTGCTCTGGATCATCCGGCCATCCTTGGTGCCCACGTAGACGAGATCGAAGTTGCCCGCATTCATGGACTGGGCCAGGTGGCTGAGGGGCTCGTCTTCCTTGGCGAAGGCTTCCTTGGTGGCGGTGACGAGATTGATGCGGGCGTCGAGCCAGCGGGAGATCCCCTTGACGTTGGCGACCGAGCTGTCGTCGATGAAGCTCCAGATCAGCCGCTGGGTTTCACTGCGCAACTGGGAGGTGTTGTACCAGACCTGCAGGCCGGTGATGACCAGAATGATGGCCCCGATGGAGAGGACCAGCTTGTTCTTGATGGATAGGTTCATGTTTACATCCTTGTGAGCGTCAGTCAGAGATCCATGGTGTTTGTTATTGTTATGAGCCAACACTGTATCGGCTGGCTATGGACTTTATGTATCCCGGTGCACCGCATTTTTTCAATTCTTTTCACCTCCTTGTGGCCTGCCAGGCCGCGCCGATACTCAGCTGAATCGATCTGGCCGGTTGGTGAAGATGCCATCGACACCCATGCTGGCGAGGGCGCTCCCATCACTCACTTCGTCGACTGTATAGACCAGGATCTTGAGCCCCCGGCGATGGGCATCCGCCACCAGGGTCTCGTCGACGAAATCCACGTCGCAGTTCAGTGACCAGGCCCCCAGCGTCTCGGCGAAGGCGGCGCCGTCGAGGGGCAGGCTGGCGGTCAGGGCGCCGATCCTGATTTCCGGTCGCAGTCCCTTGAAGCGTAACAGCTCGGGATGATGAAAGGAGGAAACGATCCAGTGCGCCTGTGTAAAGCCAAGCTCGGCCTCGGCCCGCCTGGTCAGGGCGGCCACCGGCTCGGCGGTGTGGGCACCCTTTAGCTCGATGTGCAGTTCGCAGCGCCCCGCCACCAGTGCCATCACCTGCCACAGGGTCGGGATCCGCTCCTCGTCCCCCGCATCCAGGCTCGCCAGGTACTCCCGGGATTGCCCGGTCAGCACACCCTGGCCGTTGGTGCAGCGCTCCAGTCGCCGGTCGTGGAAGACCCAGAGCTCTCCGTCGGCCCACTGCACGTCCAGCTCGATGGCTTTGGCACCCAGATCCAGCGCCAGGCTCATCGCCTTGAGGGTATTCTCCGGGGCCAGGCCGCTGGCACCGCGATGGGCAATGATCTGCATGATGGCTCCTGTTGTCGTCTTTGGGGGCTTCATCCCCGGCTCATCCGGATGTCGATCTGCTGATGTGGCAGATGCATGCCGACCTGGCCGAGTTTCTCCAGGATCAGAGAATGTACCTCGTGCGTAATGGGCATCCGGTGATCCATGTTGTTGACGTAGAGCCGGATCTCGTAGATGAGGGCCGAGTCGGTGAACTCGATGAGGAACACCTCCGGGGCGGGCGTATCCAGCACCAGGGTGGACTCGCGCACGCTCTGCTCCAGCAGTTGCTGTACCTGCTTGGGATTCTGGGTCAGGCCGATGCGAATGCGCAAGCGGACCCGGGTGATGGCATCGGACAGGGACCAGTTGATGAACTGCTCGGTGATGAAGGCCTTGTTGGGGACGATGATCTCCTTCCTGTCCCAGTCCACTATGGTGGTGGCGCGGGTCTTGATCTTGGTGACGGTGCCGGTGAGATCACGGATGGTGACGGTGTCACCCAGGCGGATCGGTTTTTCGAACAGGATGATGAGGCCGGAGACGAAGTTGGCGAAGATCTCCTGCAAGCCGAAGCCCAGCCCCACGGAGAGTGCCGCCACCAGCCACTGGGTCTTGGACCAGTCGATGCCGAGCATGGAGAAGCCGGTGAGAGCGCCAATCAGCAGTACCAGGTACTTGCTCACCGTGGTGAGGGCGAAGCCGGTGCCGGGGGAGAGGCTCAGATGCTGGAGCAGGGTGAGCTCCATCAACCCTGGCAGGTTGCGGGCGGTGACCACCGTCAGGATGAAGGCGAAGACGGTCAGCATCAGATCCTGCAGGGTGATGGCGGAGAGCTGCTCGATGCCGGCCACCTTGCTGCTCACCTGCCACACCTCGATGCTGCTGAGGAAGCTGAATGCCGAGTTGAGATCCGACCATTGCACCACCACCAGCATGGTGAAGCCCAGCATCAGCAGAGTGCGCACCAGGCCGAGGGACTGGGCGCTGATGGTATCCAGATCCAGCTCGGGCTCCTCCACCACATCGGGGATCTCGGAGCTGAGATCGTCCTCTTCCCGCTCCCGCTGCGCCAGGATCTCGGCCCGCTTCTGCTTGGCGCGATCGAAGGCGAGTCGGCGGCGCTGGATCAGCATCCAGCGGTGGGCCAGATAGTAGACGAGCAGGCAGCCGAGCCCCGCCAGCAGGCTCAGCTCCAGCTGGCGCAGCAGGGTGCGGGAGGTGTAGAAGTAGCCGAACAGGGCGCCCAGCACCGCCAGCAGCGGGGCCAGCATCAGGCTGTTCCAGATGAAGTGGTGCAGCAGATGGGGCTTGGTCATGTCTGCCTGACCCCAGGTGAGGGGCAGTTTTTCCCTGTTGAGGCGGGCAAAGAAGAGCAGCAGCCAGAGGGCCCCGATGATGAAGGCGAGGCGTCCCAGGGAGTCGTAGAAGGCGTGCTCCTGATAGCTGCTCGCCATGCCCTGCACGAAGAAGCTCGGGATCAGCACCAGCAGCAGGGTACGAAATTGTCCCCATACTCGCTGCACCCGCTCCTTCTGCCAGCGGAAGTGGAGTATGAGGATCCCCTTCTCCAGAGTGAGGTGGCGCGCCACCAGCAGGGCCAGCAGCAGGAACCAGATTTCACCCAGGCCCCGGGCCACCGCCACCGCGAAGGGATATTGCCAGGCGCCGTCCAGCAGGCCGTGCACCATGAGCACCATGGCGGGCAGCGGCAGGGCGGCGAGCACGGAGCGCACCAGCAACCGGCTGGTGAGGCTGAACTTGTCCTGGGTTACCTTGCCGATGCGCGGGGCAATGTACTGGCTGTATTGAATGAGGTGGCGGGCCAGTTTCAGCCAGCACCAGGCCAGCCCCAGCAGCCCGAGGCCAGCCAGGGTCAGGCTCAGGGGGTTGTTCTCGGCGATGGCCCTGGGCAGTTGCAGCCAGTTGGCCGGGTTGAAGGCAAGGCCGAGGGCGGCCGGGACGCCGAGCAGCACCGCCGGGCTCAGGGGGCGCACGTCCGGCATCCAGAACAGATGGCTGGCGCTGAGTTCGCGGATCTCGTCGATCTTGCTGTTCTGACGGCTGTAGAGCAGCTTGAGGCGGGTCTGCTCCTGAATGAGGGTGTCGGAGGCATCGTTGAGCCGGGTCAGCAGTTGCCGCCTCGCCTTGAGCAGGTTGTCCAGCACGGCGCGCTGGGCCCTGTCCAGGGTGATGCCGTCTCCACTGAGCAGGCTGTTGCGCAGCTGGACCGGATCCTTCAGGGCATCCTGCTCGGTCTCGTACTGGTATTTGGCCATACGCGCCTTGACGATGGCTGACTCCAGCCGCTCCAGCGGGAAGTAGGCGGGCAGATCGGCCAGCTTGCTGCGCAGGTTCTCGCCGTAGGCGTTGCTTATCTGCAACCACTCCAGCTGTTCGCGCACCGAATTGACCAGCTCGTTGAGCCCGGAGAGGGAGGTGTCCACCCCCCGTTGCTCGTCCTGCACCCGTTCAATCTGGTCCTCGAGAGCCCCCAGTTGGAGGGAGAGGGCCTGGTTTTGCTGCTGTTGCTCCTGCAAGAGGGGGAGGTCAGAGGTGAGCTGGCGGCGCAGGCGTTCGCTCTCGGCCAGGGCCTGCTCGGTCTTGTCCCGGCGCAGCTGGTTCTGCTGGGCAAGCAGACTGGTCTGCCACTCATCCTCGTCGGTGATGGCGAGGTTGAGCTCCTGCAGCTTGAGCTTGCCCAGATCGTTGCGCTGCTGGGCGGAGAGCTGCTCCAGCTCCAGCATCTGGATCCGGTCGGAGAGGCTCTGCTCTTTGAGTCGGGTGGCCAGTTGCTGGGCCTCCTGCAACCTGTCCGACTCGTTGCTGAAGCTCAGGCGATCGAGCAGGGAGCGGGTCTGGAGCAACTGCTTGCGCAACTCGTCGACCCGCAGGTGATACTCCTGGCCCGTGCTCTCAAGCTGGTTGAGGCTGTCGGTCACCGCCTGACGCTCCTTGCGCAGGTTGAGCTGGCGGTTGCTGCTCAGGCTGATGGCCTGGCGCAGGGCATCCTCCTTGAGGGAGGAGAGGGACGGGCGAGACTGGGGCTGATAGTTGTGCAGCCCCTCCTTGAGACGGGCGGACTCCTTGGGGTAGTCGATGAGGATCTGCTGGTAGGCCTTGCCCTGTTCCCGGTAGCGCTGGGCATCCCGGGCATATTGCAGCGCCTGCTGGTAGCTCTCCCGCAGTTGCTGGTTTTCCGGGGTATCCGTCTTGGGGATGCTTTGCAGCAGCTCCTCTACCTGAGTGATGGCATCATCAGCCTGGACAGCGGAGAAGGGGAACAGGCTGAGACAGAGCATCAGACAGAGCAGGCGTTGCAACATGGCGCACGTTTCCGTTCAGGAGAAGTCGCCCTAGCCTAAAGCAGGGGCCGGGGCGGGTAAAGCCCTCAAGATGAATGATCCACGGCACAAATAACGGGTGATCCGGGTCTTGTTTGGCTATTATTCTGGCCGTTCCCCTTCATTGAGCAATTTATGTCCTCCGTCGATCTGGGCACGGCCCCCCTTTCCCGCCTCTTCTTGCGTTACGTCACCCCCACGGTGGCCGCCATGCTGGTCACCGGCATCTATGTCACCATTGACGGCATCTTCGTCGGCCATATCCTGGGCCAGGACGGGCTGGCCGGCATGATGCTGGCGTACCCCATCTGCGCCGTGCTCTACGCGGTAGGGGCCCTGATCGGCATGGGATCCTCGTCGCTGGCCTCCTTCTATCTGGGCAAGGGGGAGCAGGCCAGGGCGCGCCACATCGTCGGCAATGCCCTGGTGATGGTGCTCATCGCCTCCGCGCTGCTCGCCTTCATTGGCATTCGTTACGGCAAGGCCATGCTTGTCTGGATGGGGGCGCAGGGGGTCATCTTCGACGCAGGCTTCGCCTATCTGCAGTGGTACGCCTGGCTCGGGGTGTTCGCGGTGCTCTCCATGGCCTTTACCGCCCTGCTGCGCAACGACGGGCGACCCGGCCTCACCACCTGGATCCTGGTGGGGGGCGGCGTGCTCAACGTGCTGCTCGACTACCTGCTGATGGCGGTGATCCCCTGGGGGCTGGCGGGGGCCGCCATCGCGACCATGCTCTCCCAGGCGGTCACCGGGGGCCTGTGCCTGTGGCACTTCTTCACCCCCCGCAGCCAGTTGCGCATTCGCTGGGATACCCTGGTGCCCGACTGGCGGCTGATGGGGGAGACATTGCGACTCGGGGTGTCGAGTTTTCTGATGTACCTCTACCTCTCGGTGGTGCTGGCGCTGCACAACAAGGCGCTGCTCTCGGTGGGCACTTCGCTGCACGTGGCCGCCTATGGGGTCATCAGCTACAGCGAGGCCTTCTTCTATCTCATCTTCGAGGGGATCGCCATGGGCATCCAGCCTATCGCCAGCTTCAATGCCGGGGCGGGCAACTGGGCACGGGTGCTGCGGGTGCGCAACTTGGCATTGGGAGTGACCATGGCGGTGGCACTGTGCGGGATGATCCCGCTGTATCTGTGGCCAGAGGCAGTGGTTTATCTGTTTGCGGGGGACAATGCTGCCCTGTTGCCGGTGGCGACCCTCGGTATCTGGCTCTACTTCTGGGGGCTGCCCATGGAAGGCTTGCTGCTGGTGGGGGCCACCTACTTCCAGGCCATCAACCGGGCCCGCATCGCTTCCCTGCTCACCGGCGGCAAGCTGGTGCTGATCGGCGGTTTCCTGTGGGGCTTCTCCTCCCTGTGGGAAGTGGCCGGTGTCTGGCTGGCGCTGCCCACTTGCAGCACTCTGCTGGTCCTGGTGATGTGGCGGGCGATGAACAGGGAGGGGCGCCAGCACAGCGCTGCCTGAGATGTGGTCATGCGTCCATGAAAAAGGCAGCCTCGGCTGCCTTTTTCATTTTGAGTGCCCCTGCCTGTGGGCAGTAGGTCGCCGGACTCAGGGCTTGAAGGCGCCGATAAAGATGGCGGGGTCGACGCGGGCGTCGTTGAGGCTGACGTTCCAGTGCATGTGGGGACCGGTGGCGCGGCCGGTGGAGCCGACCCGGCCGACGATGCCGCCGCGGGGCAGGCTCTGGCCCAGTTTCACGTCCACCTTCGACATGTGACAGAACATGCTGATGAGGCCCTGGCCGTGGTCGACGAACACCGTATTGCCGTTGAAGAAGTAGTTGCCGATGAGGATGACCTTGCCAGCAGCTGGTGCCTTGATGGGAGTGCCGGCTCCGACCGCGAAGTCGAGGCCGGAGTGGGGGTTGCGCTCCTCGCCGTTGAAGAAGCGGCGCAGCCCGAAGGGACTGGAGAGCGGGCCCTGGACCGGCTTGTCAAACAGCAGGTTGCTCGGCTGAGCCGGGCTGAAGGTCTGGTAGGCGCGGGTCTGTTCGGCAAGCTCCCGGTTGATGCGGGTCATGTCTTCGGCCAGCGGATTGACCTGGCGGCTGTTCTTGAGCTTGATGTGCTGCTCACGGTAGTGCTTGGTGCCGACCGTGAAACTCAAGGTGCGGCCATCGCTGGTGGTTACCTGATGGGGGCCGGGCGCGCTCTTGAGCGGGATGCCGACGATGGCGATCCACGTCTTCCCGTCTTCCTGTACCACCAGCACAGGCTTGTCCTGATAGCGCACTGCGGGCGCCTTGGCCCCGCTTCCCAGTGGTACCACGGCCACGCCCCCCGGCACCGGGTGGTTGAGCAGGCGGCTGATAAACCCCGGTTCGGCGTGAAGCGCAGGGCTGCCGAGCAGCAGGAGAAGAAAGAAGAGGCGGCGCATGATGGCTCCATCGGATCAGGGGGAAAGCAAGAGGGGGGAGATGATGCCACATTCTGGCGGTGCTGTCCGTCAACCGTGGCCGATAAACTCATCGGCTGCGGCCCAGAAGGACGCAACGGACACGCCATTGCAGCGAGGTGAATGCTCTGGTTGCGGGTGCCAGCCTTCCCTTCGACCTTGCCAGCCTGAGCAGGGGGCCGCTGCGCTACAGCTTCTCGGGGGTGCTCGCGAGCGACAACCGCTTCATCACCACCAGCCTGGCCGGTGTCGGGGTGGGCATGGTCGAGCAGGGGGCCCTGACCCCTATTCCATTCGATACCGCCATCGCGGTACCCTACTCGGCGGCGACCCAGGCCACCGACCACAAGGTGAGGCTCTACCCGACCCGGCTGCCGGGCCAGGTAGTACGCACCGGCCCCTACACCGGCACCATCATGGTCACGGTGAGCGTGCCCTGAGGAGACGCCGCTTCGCCCCTATTTTTCGACGAGGTCAATGATGAACAGTGACAGGGCCCTGCGCCACGAACCCAAACGCCATGGCATAGGACAGGGCTGGATCTGGATCCGCACCGGATTCGACATCTTCAACAAGGGGATGGGTGCCAGCGTGGCCATGATAGTGCTCTGGTTTGTGGTGGGCATCGTGCTGGATCAGCTGCCAGCGGGGGGCTTGATCTCCCAGTTGCTCTACATGGTGTGGGGGGCTGGCTGGGTGGCGGTGGCGCGGCGGGGTCACCATGGCGAGGCGCTGCAATTTGGCGACTTCTTTGCCGGTTTCCGCCATCGGTTGACCCCCTTGATGCTGGGGGGCCTGATGGTGCTCGGCCTCATCATGGGGATCCTGATGATCTGCGTGTTCCTGCTGCACCAGTGGGGACTCACCGGCCTGTTGTCCGCGGATCCGGGCTCCCTGGCGCTGACCCCGGAGCAGGCACAGGGCTTCCTCGTCTGCGCCCTGGTGGGATTGGCACTGTTCGTTCCCGTGCTGATGGCCATCACCTTCGCCCCCGCCCTTATCCTCTTCCATCAGGTCGGGGTCTGGCAGGCAGCCAGGCTCAGCTTCAAGGGATGTCTGCGCAACATGTGGCCCTTCCTCTGGTGGGGGCTGCTCGGGGCCGTGCTGATCTTCTTTGGCGCACTCCTGATGCTGGTGGGCCTGCTGGTGGTGCTGCCTGCCATCAACTACTCCATCTATGCCGCCTATCACGACATCTATCTGGAGGATCAGGAGGCCGAGGAGGGAGAGACCCCGGTCAAGGCATTCGGTTTCGAAGCCTGACCGGGCACAGGATGGAGCAAAGAGGGGCCGCGAGGCCCCTTTTTTGTGCGGCTCGCAGGGATCAGAGAGAGGGAGGGGCTTCCTGCCACAGGGGATCGTCCGCCATCCGCTCCACGAGAAAGTCGAGGAAGCTGCGCAGCAGGGGGGACATCTGTTTGCGGGTGCCATAAACGGCATAGACGCCGAGGCGCTTGGGCTGCCACGGGGTGAGCAGGGGGACCAGAGCGCCGCTTGCCAGATGGGGGTGAACCGAGTAGGCGGGTTGCAGGCTGATCCCCGCCCCGTCCAGGGTGGCGGCCAGCAGCAGGTTGGAGATGTTGGCGCTGAGGTTGCCGCTCACCGGGACGGATTCGGGACCATCGGGCCCCAGAAACTCCCACAGGCTCTTGCCGAAATAGGTGTAGGTGAGGCAGTTGTGCAGTGCCAGATCCTGCACCTGCTGCGGCAGGGCATGGCGGGCCAGGTAGGCGGGGCTGGCGCACACCACCGAGTGGCAGGTGCCGAGCCTGCGGGCCACCAGGTTGGGATCGAGGTCGTTGGTGATGCGCAGGGCGAGATCGATTCGCTCCTCCACCAGATTGACCGTCCGGTCCAGCAGCAGGATGTCGATCGCCGTGCCGGGGTAACGGGCCAGGTAGTCGTTCGCCGCCCCGACCAGCAGGGCTTCGGAGAGAGAGTAGCTGCAGGTGATGCGCAGTTGCCCCTTGGGGGCCTCGTCATGGCGGATGGCCAGGTGTTCCATCTCTTCCCCCAGGGCCAGCATGGCTCTGGCCCGGTTCAGCGCCTCTTCTCCCGGCCCGGTCAGGCTCAGCCGGCGGGTGGTGCGGTGCAGCAATCTGGCCCCCATCCAGCGTTCCAGCTCGGCCAGGTAGCGCGACACCATGGCGCGGGACATCTCCAGTTTCTCCCCGGCGCCGCTCAGGCTGCCCTGTTCCACTACGCAGACAAAGACCCGCAATGCGGTCAGCCTATCCATCTTGTGCCCCTATATGCTCGATTTGTGCAACAGTGATGCGCCCATTATGCGGTATTTGTATCGATGGTGATGCAATAAACTGCGCTCATTCCATTAATCCACACCGATGAGCGTTATCTGATGAACAACACACTGCGTACCCTGACCCTGACCAGCCTCCTGATGACGGGTTCCGCCCTGGCGGCCCCCCTGACCGTGACCGTCTACAACCCCGGCGAGAAGGCCATCTTCCCCGTCTCCTCCTCACTGGTAACCGGTGACAAAGAGGCCATCCTGATCGATGCCCAGTTCGATGTGCAACATGGTCAGGCGCTGGTGGACATGATCAAGAAGAGCGGCAAGAAGCTGACCACTGTCTATATCAGTGCCGGTGACCCCGACTTCTACTTCGGTCTGGAACCCGTCATGGCTGCGTTCCCGGATGTCAAGGTGCTGGCCGACCAGCATGTGGTCGACCATATCAAGCAGACCAAGGATGCCAAGCTGAGCTACTGGGGCCCGATCCTGGGCAAGGATGCACCCAAGAGCCTGACCGTGCCGCAAGTGATGACGGCCAGCCACCTGACGCTGGATGGCGAGAAGATTGAAATCAAAGAGATGAACACCCCGAATGCCTACCTCTGGGCCCCTTCCATCAAGACGGCCTTTGGTGGTGTGCCGGTCTACAGCGGCGTGCACGTCTGGATGGCGGACAGCCAGTCCAAGGCCGCTCGCAGCCACTGGGTCAAGGCGCTGAACAATCTGCTGGCGCTGAAACCTGAGCGCGTGGTGCCGGGTCACTTCCTGGGGACTGCGCCCAAGGGTACCGAAGCCGTGACCTTCACCCGTGACTACGTGCAGCGCTTTGAGCAAGAGCTGGCCAAGACCAAGCACTCCGGCCAGCTGATTGAAGCGCTGAAGAAGGCTTACCCCTCCCTGCCGGTCGATGATGGCCTGGCCATCGGTGCCAAGGTCAATACCGGCGAGATGAAGTGGTAACTCCCTGACGCCTACATCCCTGTGTTTTTTTCCGGGCCCGAGGGCCCGGTTTTTTATCCAGCATTGAAGCGAGAATGATGATGAACGAAGCGCAAACAACCCTCCATTATGTCTATGACCCCCTCTGTGGCTGGTGCTATGGTGCCGCCCCCCTGCTGAAAGCCGCTGCCGAGATCCCGGGCCTTCGCATCGAACTGCATGGGGGGGGCCTCTGGATGGGCGCCAGGCGCCAGGCCATGGGACAGCCCCTGCGGGACTATGTGCGCCCCCATGACGAGCGCATCCATGCCCTCACCGGACAGCGCTTTGGTGAGCGCTACTTCAACGAGCTTCTGCTCAACGAGTCACTGCTCCTCGACTCCGAGCCGCCCATACGCGCCGTTCTGGCGGTGAGCGAGCTTGGCGGCGACGGCCTTGCCTTGTTGCACCGCATCCAGGAAACCCACTACCGGGATGGGGAATGGGTCGGTTCCCCGACACGGCTGGCGGCGCTCGCGCGGGAGCAGGGGCTGACACCGGAAGCATTCGCCCTGGCCTTTGGTCGGGTCGATCTTGTGGGCCATCTGGCCACAAGCCAGGCGTGGCTGCGCCGGCTCGGCGGGCAGGGGTTCCCGACCCTGGGATTGATGCAAGGGGAGCGCGTCGTTGCGCTGCCTGTCTCCTCCTATCTGGGAGAGCCAGCGGCGTTCGCGGATCACATCACCTCCCTGATGGGGTGAGTCTCTCGCCCATCGCCTGCGGCTTGTCAAAGGAGAGGGAGAGGGCAGACCCGTCTGCGCGCCTCCCTTGTCCCCCGCACCGTTCTTGTGCATGCTATCGGCCTCATTGAACGGCAGGATGCAGTACCTATGAACCTTCGCGATCTCGAATATCTGGTAGCGCTGGAAGAGGAGAAACACTTTCGCAAGGCAGCGGAGCGCTGCTTTGTCAGCCAGCCGACCCTGAGTGGCCAGCTGCGCAAGCTGGAAGATGAACTGGGGGTGATCCTCATCGAGCGCACCTCCCGCAAGGTGCTGTTCACGCCCGCCGGCGATGCCATGGCCCGTCAGGCGCGCAAGGTGCTCAAAGAGGCGCGAGAGCTCAAGAGCATAGGCCAGCACTTCGCCGAGCCCATGTCCGGCGAGATCCACATCGGTTTCATTCCCACCGTGGGCCCCTACCTGCTGCCCCACATCATCCAGGATCTGCGTGAACACTTCCCCAAGCTGGAGTTCTACCTCTACGAACATCAGACCCAAGTGCTGCTCAAGCGGCTGGAGGAGGGGGAGCTGGATTGCCTCGTGCTGGCGGAGCTGGAAGGGATGGAGGGGTTTGGCGCCATCCCCCTCTATCAGGAGCCCATGTGGCTGGCCGTGCCTCAGCATCACCCGGAGGCGAGCGCCAAGGCGGTGCCCCTGCACAATCTCAAGGGCAAGAAATTGCTGATGCTGGCCGACGGTCACTGCCTGCGGGATCAGGCGATGGGTTTCTGTTTTGCCGCAGGCATCGGTGAGGATCAGCGCTTCAAGGGCACCAGTCTGGAGACCTTGCGCAACATGGTCGCCGCTGGCAGCGGCATGACGCTGGTGCCCAGGCTCGCCGTGCCCGCCAACCCGGAGGAGGGGGGTGTCAGCTATCGCCCGGTAATCAACCCCGTGCCGGGGCGCACCATCTCCCTGCTCTATCGTCACTACTCGGTGCGCCGCCCCTGCTTCAATGAGCTGGCGGCCCGCATCTCGAGTCTGATGAAAGCCCTGCTGGGCTGACGCAGCCCGCTCGTCATCCCGAAACAAAAACCGGCGCCTGGGCGCCGGTTTTTGTTGTTTCCAGGGGGACCTAGAAGATGTCGTCGGTGGAGACGGGACCGTCTGTGGTCGCATCGTCACCGCCATACACCTGGTTGCCATCGGAGATCTGGCTCGCGTAGCGGGTGGGCTCTGTGCCCTCCTTGAAGAACTCCTCCGTAGTACTGCCATCGGCGCGATTGGTCAGCAGACCGGTTTCACGATCGATGCGGACCTGCATGATCCCTTCGGGGACCGGCATCTTGCGCTCGGGCACCTGTTGCAGAGCCGTCTTCATGAAGTCAATCCAGATGGGCTGGGCGGCACCACCGCCAAACTCGGCCCGGCCCAGACCGCGCTGGTGGTTGTCAAAACCGATCCAGGAGGTGGCCACCAGATTCGGGGTATAGCCGGAGAACCAGGCATCCCGGGATTCGTTGGTGGTCCCCGTCTTGCCCGAGATGTCGTGACGCTTGAGGTCACGGGCTGCCCGCCAGCCGGTACCACGCCAGCCATTGCCACCCCAGATGGCGGTGGTCAGGGTGTCGGTGATGAGGAAGGCGCTCTGGGCGCTGATGGTCTGCGGTGCCATGTTGTTGGGCACGACAGGATCGATGGGGCACTGGGCCTTCCAGTCTGCCGTGGTATTGGCATAGGCATCCGCGCTGTCGAGACCGGCGGCGGCCAGCACGCCGCAGTCGCGGCAGGCGGCGGCCGGGTTGGCCTCGAACAGGGGGGTGCCGAAGCTGTCAGTCACTTCGGTAATGAAGTAGGGGGTGACCTGGAAGCCGCCATTGGCCAGCACCGAGTAGCCGCGCACCACTTCCAGCGGGGTGAACTCCGCCGCACCCAGCGCCAGGGATTCGTTGGCGGAAATGTGATCACGGGCGAAGCCGAAGCGGGTCAGGCCGTCGATATAGGTATCCAGCCCGATGGCGCGCATCAGGCGGACCGACATCACGTTCTTGGACTTGGCAAGGCCGAGGCGCAATGTGGTCGGCCCTTCATAGATGGCGGGCGAGTTCTTGGGCTGCCACATGGGGCCCTTGGCAGGATCCCACTGGTTGATCGGTGCATCGTTGATGAGGGACGCCAGGGTATAGCCCTGCTCCAGCGCGGTGGCATAGAGGAAAGGCTTGATGTTGGAGCCGACCTGACGACGGGCCTGATCGACCCGGTTGAACTTGGAGAGCTCGAAGCTGAAGCCGCCGACCAGGGCCTCGATGGCGCCGTCTTGCGGGTTCATGGCCACCAGGGCGGCGTTGACGTCGGGGATCTGGGAGAGCAGCAACTCTTCCCCCTTCTCCCTGACCCAGATCTGGGCGCCGACTTTCAGTACATCCCGCGCCGATTTCGGGGCAAAGCCCTGGCGATCGTCGGTGATGAAGGCACGCGCCCACTTGATGCCATTCCAGCCCAGTTCGGCCTGTTTGCCATTCTTGAGCACCAGGGTGGCGCTCTTGTCGCCGAGCTGGGTGACCACGGCGGCCATCAGGGGCTGATAGGTCGGCTGCTTGGCCAGATGGGCCATGATCTGCTCGTAGTCCCAGGCCGTTTCACCGGCTTTCCACAGCAAGGCGGTCGGGCCACGGTAGCCGTGGCGGGTGTCGTAGTCGAAGACACCGTCCAGCAGCGCCTGATGGGCGGCGCGCTGACGCTTGGCGGTGACGGTGGTGTAGACGTGCAGCCCCATGGTGTAGGCATCTTCACCAAACTGCTCCACCATCTTCTGGCGCACCATCTCGCTCAGATAAGGGGCGTTCAGCGTGGTCTCGGCACCGTGAAAACGGGCCTTGACCGGCATCTTGGAGGCTTCGTCATACTGGGCCTGGGTGATTTTGCCGGTTTCCAGCATGCGACCCAGTACCACGTTGCGGCGGGCGAAGGCGCGCTCCGGGGAACGGATCGGGTTCAGCATGGAGGGTGCCTTGGGGAGACCCGCGATGATGGCGATCTCGTCCAGGGTCAGATCCTTGACCTCCTTGCCGAAGTAGACCTGGGCGGCCGCGCCGACCCCGAATGCCCGGTAGCCGAGGGGGATCTTGTTGAGATAGAGGGTGAGGATCTCGTCCTTGGAGAGGTTCTGCTCGATGCGCCAGGCGAGGAACACTTCCTTGATCTTGCGTACCAGGGTCTTCTCGTTGCTCAGGAAGAAGTTGCGGGCCACCTGCTGGGTAATGGTACTGGCGCCCTGACGCGCCTGGCCGGAGACGGCCCAGACGGTGGCGGCACGGATGATGCCGATGGGATCTATGCCCGGGTGCTCATAGAAGCGGGCATCTTCGGTGGCGAGTACGGCATCGATCATGGACTGGGGAATTTCGTCCAGCCGCAGAGGGATGCGACGAATTTCGCCAAACTGGGAGATCAATTCCCCGTCCCGGCTGTAGACCTTCATGGGGGTAGCCAGTTTGACATCGCGCAGGGCGCTGACGTCCGGCAACTGGGGCTTGATGTAGAAGTAGATGCCGATGAGGCTGGCAACGCCCAGCACAGCACCCAGCATCATGACAATAAACAGGCGAACGAGCCATTTCAGCATGGAAGAACTACCAATCGTCTTAAAATTAGCCAACGGGCGCAGAGTATAGCCTTTTTACCCTCGCGGATTCGAGGTTTTCCTGTCCGCAAACAGGCGACCCCGAGAAGAAGCGGGAGGGTAGCACTCCAGGGCACAATTACCAAGGGGGCCGCAATCAAGGCCGAAAGGAGAGGGGCGTCAACTTTTGACACAAACTTTATGACATTGATAGATAGAGCATTATATTGAGTTAAGCCGTCACATCATGACGCGCTGTCCTACAATAAGTCCGAAAACCCAATAACGCATGGATGTGTATATGTTTGGGCTATTAAGTAAGGGATCCCTCGTCTCCATGGCGGGCATTGATTTTGGCAGTCAAACCATCAAGGCCGTCACCATCAGCGGACGTCCCGGCAAGGTGCACCTCGGCTCGGTTGCCGAGATCCCCATGCCAAGAGGAACGCTGGTCGACTATCAACTTCAGGACATTGAACGGGTCAGTCAGTCCCTCAAGTCGCTCAAGCGGCTCGTGCAAGGGGATTGCCAGAACGTGGCCACGGCCGTGACCGGTTCCAACGTCATCACCAAGATCATTCAGGTCGATACCAACATCAACGAGAGCGAGCTGGAGAACCAGGTTCACCTGGAGGCTGAGCAGCTCATCCCCTTTCCCCTTGATGAAGTGAGCCTGGATTTTGAAATCCTCGGCATGGCGGGCGACAACGGGCGTCAGGAGGTCCTGCTCAGTGCCGCGCGGACCGAGAGCGTCAGTGGCCGGGTCAGTGCCCTGACGGAGGCAGGCATGACGACCATGGTGGTGGATGTGGGGGCCCATGCGCTCGGACGCGCCGTGCTGGCTTGCCTGCCCGACCTGCAAACCTCGGAGAAACCGGTTGGCATCGTCGACATCGGTGCCAGCGCCCTGACTTTCGCCGCCCTGCTACGGGGCCAGGTCATCTATTCTCGGTTGCAGAATTTTGGTGGTGATCAATACAGCCAGGCATTGGCCTCTTTTTACAGCATGAGTATGGAAGAAGCGGAACTGGCCAAGCTCCAGGGCTCCTTGCCTGCGGATCATGAGGTGGATGTCCTGTTGCCTCATCTCAGCACCCTGGTGTTGCAGATACGGCGCAACGTGCAGCTGTTTTGCAGCTCTTCGGGGAACAAGGAGTTCTCCAGGCTGGTGTTGACCGGAGGGGGGAGCCTGTTGCCGGGGCTGGCCGGACAAATCGGCAGCGAGCTCAACTGCGAGGTGCTGCACCCCGATCCCTTTGCACTCTTTGGCAAGCCGCAGGGAGAGGGGGGGCTGACTCATGGGGCCAAGTACATGACGGCGCTCGGGCTGGCACTGAGGAGCTTCACACCATGTCAAATATAAACCTTCTACCCTGGCGGCAGGCTCGGGCGCAGCGTCAGAAGAAACAATTCGGTATCCTGTTCGGTCTGTTCCTGGCGGGGACGGCAGCCATCGCCTTTGCCGCAGACTGGCTGGTGCAGCAGCAGATCGGCTACCAGCAGCAGCGCAATCAGCGGTTGCAGCAGGAGATGGCAACCCTGGACACCCAGCTTGGGGAGATCAGGCTTCTCAAGGAGCGGCGCAAGGAGTTGATTGACCGCATGCAACTCATCGAGCAGTTGCAGATGCGCCGCAACATCCCTGTGCGTCTGTTCAATCAGCTGCCGGTGCTGGTCCCCAACGGGGTGTATCTTGATAGCCTTGCTCTGCAAAACAACAAGATAGACGTGAAGGGAAAGACCGAAGCCTATGGCAGGGTTGCCAGCATGATGCGCCGAATCGACGGTTCCGGCTGGCTGACACAATCCCAGCTCAGCACCATTTTCACGGCCGAGGTGGCCCCCATCGCCCTGAGCCAGTTCTCCATGATGTTCCAGATTGCCACGGCGCTACCCAACGCGGCTAAGGGGCAAAAATGAACCTGCAACAACTCAACGACCTGGATCTCAATGACATTGCCCGCTGGCCGCCGATCGCCAAGGGCATCTTTGTCTTCTTCTGCTGTGCTCTGCTTGGCGGGGCACTCTATTACTACGTGATTGCCAATTCCCTGGCCGCTCTGGGTCGTGAAGCCGCAAAAGAGACCGAGCTCAAGGGACAATTCGAGAGCAAGGCCATGCTGGCCGCGAACCTGGAAGCATACAGAAAGCAGATGGTCCAGCTGGAACATCTGGTCGACACCCAGCTCAAACAGCTGCCCAACACCCACGAAGTCGCCGGTTTGCTGGATGACATCAGCTTCATTGCCACCGACAACGGTTTGACATTGAACAGGATCAACTGGGAGCCAGAGGTGAAACACGAGTTCTCCACCGAGCTGCCCATGCGCATCGAGGTCGTGGGCACCTATCACGAACTTGGCAAGTTCACGGCGGACATGGCTGCTTTGCCGCGCATCGTGATCCTGGATTCTTTCCAGCTCAGCCAGGGGAAGGGGGCTGAGCTGATCGGTATGTCCATGCAGGCCAAGACCTACAAGTACAACGGCAAAACCGTGGAGAAAAAGCCATGAGCATGAGAGCGGGCGTACTTCTCTTGTCGGCGCTGCTGTTGACGGCCTGTGGGGGACAGGAGGACATGGATGAGTATGTCAAACAGACCAAGGCCAGAAAGCCGGTACCGATCGAATCTTTGCCGGAGATAAAGCCCTTCTCTCCCATGGTCTATCAACGCAGCGATCAGCGTAGTCCGTTCATTGCACCCCAGCCGGAAACCAGTTCCAGGCTGGATGCCAAGGCCAAGCCGGACTGTGCCCAGATAGTGGCCAATCGGGAAAAGGAGGTGCTGGAACGCTACTCGCTTGCCAGCCTGAGCATGAAAGGCTCCATCGGCAAGCAGGGGCAGTTGTGGGCATTGATCAAAACCCCGGACGGGCAAGCCGTGCGCGTCGGGCTCAACCAGCACATGGGGCTGGATCAGGGCAGGGTCATCAAGATAACGAACACGCATGTTGACTTGATGGAGACGGTACCGGATGGCAAAGGATGCTGGGTCACCCGAGAAACCCAGCTGGCCATGGCCAATCTCGACGCAAAACTATGATCAGGGATGAGCAGAGATGAGAACAACAATAAGAAGGATGACCGGTGTGGCGCTGCTGTGGCTGGGCGGATGCACTCAGGTGTGGGCAGTACCCGCGTTGCAGGAGGTCAAGGTGAATCCCCTGCTGGCCGATCAACTCCTGCTGGAGCTCAGCTTCAGCGAACCGGTCAGCGGTTTTACGGACAGGTTGACCTATGAACCCAATCAGCTTCTGCTGCACGTACCCGGGGCCATCGGTGCCCTGACGGTCAATCCCCTGCCCATCAAGCAGCAAGGGGTGAACAACCTCCTGGTGGAGGGGAAGGGGCAGGGGCTCGACATCAAGATCGCCCTCGATCAGCTCACCCCCTATCAGGTCCATCAGCAGGGCAATAAATTGCTGGTGGCGCTGGGAGACAACGCAGGGCAGCCGGTCGCTTCCTCGGCGGCGCCTGTTGCAGCCAGCCAGTCTGCGCTCGTCAGAAGCCAGCCGGTGACCCAATCTGCGCTGATTGACACCCAGCGAGTTGCCCAGAACCAGTCCCAGTATCAGGCTCAGCCGGCCATGGCTTCCACACCTACTGTGGCTCCTTCGCCCGTTGCCCCCGGCAAGCCGGTGTTGTCCGTGCCTCAGGCAAACATGGGTGGCGCCTACTTCAACTCGGTCAAGGGCGTGGATTTTCGCCGTGGCAAGGAGGGGCAGGGGGAATTCCTCGTGACGCTGGACAACAGTTCGGCGGCGGTGGATGTCAGCAGCCGTGGTCAGAAAGTGCTGGCCAAGTTCCACGGTACCCGGGTGCCTGATGATCAGCTCAACCTCATCAATGTGCAGGACTTTGCTACCCCGGTCTCCCAAGTGGAGGTGTTCCGCCAGGGCAATGACACCCTGTTCGAGCTCTCGGTGAACGGCCAATTTGACTACCGTTACGATCAGGCCGACAAGATGTTCATCATCGAGGTGAAAAAACGGGTGGCCACCACGGCAGCGAAGCAGTACCAAGGCAAGCCCATCTCATTGAACTTCCAGGATATTCCTGTTCGTACCGTGCTGCAGATCATCGCCGATTTCAACAATCTGAATCTGGTGACCACGGACTCGGTCTCCGGCAACATCACGCTGCGTCTCGATGGCGTGCCCTGGGAGCAGGCGCTGGACATCATCCTCAAGGTCAGAGGGCTGGACAAACGGCTGGACAACAACATCCTGCTGGTGGCGCCGGCGGACGAGATTGCCGCTCGCGAGAAACAGCAGATGGAGAGCCGCAACCAGGTGGCGGATCTCGCTCCCCTCTACACCGAGTATCTGCAGATCAACTATGCCAAGGCATCGGAAGTGGCGGCCCTGCTCTCCTCCGAGAGTACCAAGCTGCTCTCCCCCAGAGGGGCGGTCAGCGTGGATGAACGTACCAACGTGCTGGTGGTCAAGGACACGGCGGATGTCATCAGCAACGTCAAGCGGATGCTGGATATCCTCGATATCCCGGTCAAGCAGGTGGTGATCGAGGCGCGCATGGTGACCATTGATGATGGTTTCGATGAGGCTCTGGGGGTGCGCTGGGGGGTGACCAAGACAGACGGTCATGGCAACGGCACCTCGGGCACCATAGAGGGTAATGATGGCGCCGGAAACAATGATGGCAGTTCCACCATCACTCGCCCCAACGTAGAAGACAGACTCAACGTCAACCTGCCGGTGACCAACGCGGCCGGCACGCTGGCGTTCCAGGTTGCCCGTCTTGCCAATGGCACCCTTTTGGATCTTGAGCTCTCGGCTCTGGAAAAGGAGAGCAAGGCCGAGATCATCGCCAGTCCGCGTGTCACCACGGCCAACCAGAAGCCGGCCCTGATCGAGCAGGGGACCGAGATCCCCTATGTGGAGTCCTCTTCCAGCGGGGCGACCTCGGTCACCTTTAAGAAGGCGGTACTGAGCCTCAAGGTCACGCCGCAGATCACCCCGGACAACAGGGTGATCCTGGACTTGACCGTGACTCAGGATACCAAGGGGGAAACCGTGCCGACCGGAACCGGGGATGCGGTGTCCATCAACGCCCAGTCCATCACCACCCAGGTGTTGGTCAACAACGGTGAAACTCTGGTGCTTGGCGGCATCTATCAACAGACCATCAAGAGCGATGTCAGTAAGGTGCCGCTGCTGGGGGATATCCCCGGGTTGGGCTATCTGTTCAAGAAAACCACCAGTGAAAACAAGAAGCGTGAACTGCTGATCTTCGTGACCCCGAGGATAGTGACCGACGCCCTCTGAAAACTTTACTTGTGAGAGTAAAACACATATAACCTTACGCCCCGATGAGGCTGGGGCGTAAGGGCTGCGGTTGCCAGTCCTGGTTTCTACTGAGATAATCCCCCTCCTGATCCAACGCAAGATAAGGTTCATAGGTACCCCGGTCGAGTGTTTACCGGGGCCATACAGTTTGTAATTACTAACGAAAAGACATGGCTGAGAAACGCAATATTTTCCTGATAGGTCCCATGGGTGCGGGCAAGAGCACCATAGGTAGACATCTGGCAGAACAACTGCACATGGAGTTTTTCGACTCAGATCATGAGATTGAGCGCCGCAGTGGTGCCGATATCGGCTGGGTGTTCGATGTTGAAGGCGAAGAAGGCTTCCGGATCCGCGAAGAGAAGGTGATCGGTGAGCTCGCCGAACAGCAGGGTATCGTGCTGGCAACGGGTGGCGGTGCCATCAAGAGCCGTGAAACCCGCAACAAACTCTCCGCACGCGGCATCGTGGTCTACCTCGAAACCACCATTGAAAAGCAATTGGCGCGAACCCAGAGAGACAAGCGTCGTCCCTTGCTGCAAACCGAAGAGCCGCCCCGTGAAGTGCTTGAGCGTCTTGCGCAAGAGCGCAACGCCCTGTACGAAGAGGTTGCCGATTTTGTCATCCAGACGGATGACCAGAGTGCCAAAGTTGTCGCTAATCAAATCGTCAAGTTGATTGGTATGTAATTCATTAGAGGACGTCCATGGAAAGGTTGAAGGTCGAACTGGGTGAACGCAGCTACCCGATAGAGATAGCTGCCGGTCTGCTGCAACGCCCCGAGGTACTGGCGCAGACGATCAAGGGCAAGCGGGTCATGATAGTGACCAATACCGTGGTCGCGCCCCTGTATCTTGAACAGGTCATTCAGTTGCTGTCCGGTTTTCAGGTGGAACACCTGATCCTGCCCGATGGCGAGGCCTACAAAACCCTGGCGACCTTCGAGCGGATCATGTCTGCTCTGCTGGAAACCAGTCATGGTCGTGATACCACTCTGATCGCTCTGGGGGGCGGTGTGATAGGCGATGTTGTCGGCTTTGCTGCGGCAAGCTACCAACGAGGCATTCCGTTTATTCAGGTGCCTACCACGCTGCTCTCCCAGGTTGACTCTTCCGTCGGCGGCAAGACCGCCGTCAACCATCCCCTCGGCAAGAACATGGTGGGTGCCTTCTATCAGCCCAAGCATGTGATCATCGATACCGACTGCCTCAAGACCCTGCCTGCCCGGGAATTTGCCGCCGGCATGGCCGAGGTGATCAAATACGGCATCATCTGGGATGCCGCCTTCTTCTCCTGGCTTGAAACCAACATGACCCGCCTGCAGCGCCTCGACGGTGATGCACTCTCCTATGCCATTCGCCGCTGCTGCGAGATCAAGGCCGATGTGGTCGGTCAGGACGAGACCGAGCACGGCGTGCGCGCCTTGCTGAACCTGGGACATACCTTCGGCCATGCCATCGAGGCGGAGAAGGGTTATGGCAACTGGCTGCACGGTGAAGCCGTGGCGGCGGGAACCATGCTGGCGGCCGAGACGGCCCTGGCCCGTGGCGACATGACGGCGAAAGAGGTGGCACGAGTCCGCGAGCTGCTGTTGGCCGCCGATTTGCCGGTCAAGGCACCGTCCGATATGGATTTTGCCGCCTTCATTCGCCATATGCGCCGTGACAAGAAGGTGCTGGAAGGCAAACTGAGGCTGGTGCTGCCGATCGGGATCGGACAGGCCCAGGTCGTGGCCGATGTGACAGACGAGCAATTGATGGCGGTGATCGAGTCTGGTCGTGACCACTAATAAATTGCTCAAACTGCCTTCTCAGCGGCAGTTGGTTGACCGGCTGCTGCACCTGATCGAGTTCAACCACCCCTTTGTTTTTCTCTCCGGCAAGCCAGGCAGTGGCCGTGGCACATTGTGCGAGTCGCTGCTTGCCCAACTGCCCGATGCGGTGCGGGTGGCCAGCCTCATCGGCAGCCCGTCCATGAAGATGGCGGATGTGCGCCAGTTGCTGCTGCAGCAGGTAGTGGTACGTCCCCTGTTCAACGCGCAGGATGCCCTGGCGGACAGCTTCTTTCGCATGGTGGGTGACAAGCCTGCCAAACTGCTGCTCATCATCGAACGTGCCGATACCTTGCCTGCCGAGCTGGTGGGGGAGTTGTGGGCGCTCTGTCGTCACAACGATACCCTGGCATCTCCTCATAAACTGGCCATCCTGCTCTCGGGTGATGACGCCTGGTGTCGCAACCAGAAGGCGCTCCTCAAGGGACGAGCCATGCCAGCCCTCGAGCTGGAAGTCGCGCCACTGAGCGCTCCTGAGCAACGTATCTTCTTGTATGAGAAGGCCAAAGAGCTCAAGATCCCGACAGCCCTCTTGCCCAAGCCGAAAGTGGAAGAGATCCTGAATGGGGCGGGCGGACATCCGTCAGCCATCATGCAGTTACTGGAGGATACCATGACCGACAGAAGGCCCAAGAAACGTCAGGCCGAGTTGCCCGTCAAGAAGATAGCGATCGTGCTTGCCCTGGTGGCGGGCGGGTTGCTGGCCTTGAGCTATCTGCCCCTGTTCGACAATGCAGGCCAGGACCCCGCCCAGGCACCGTCCCAGGGGACGGCGTTGCCCGATCCCGTCTCAAGCGATCCTGTGAACGTCGGTGCGGCGAGCGGGGCCTTGAGTACTCAGACGAGCAGTGGCGCCACTGCCATCCCGTCAGGGAATCAGGTTGCCCGCGATTGGCAGTCCGATGCCAAGCCCTTGCCCAAGAAGGTCGAGAGCGAGACGGTCACCACGGAGTCAACCAACTATGAGGGGCGCCGGGTCGTCATCTCCGACGAAGTGGTCGAGAAATTGATGAACCAGCCGAACGTCAGCGGCGCCTTGCCCACGGCCGTGGTGGATGAGCTGGTGGGGAGCGGTTCCCGTGCGGTCCCGACCGGAACGACGGCCCAGGTCAAGAATCCGGCCCCGAACAGTGTCCCCGCCCGGACAGAGGCTCAACCGGCCAGTGGCGCGCAGACAGCGCCGGTCGCGGCCCCAGCGGCCAAGGTGGCGTTGACGCCGGTGGCGACTCTCAACAAGAAGCCGAAGAATCACTACAGCATCCAGTTGATGGGGGCGAGCAACACCAAGGCGGTAGACAGCTTTGTGGCCGAGCATGGCTTGGCGGGCAAGGTGTGGGTTTACAAGACCCGTTTCCGTGGCAGTCCCTGGTATGTAGTGGTGCAGGGAGACTACGCCAGCAGTGCCCAGGCCAAGGCGGCCATTCGCAAGCTGTCGCCTGCCTTGCTCAAGGGACAACCCTGGCCCAAGTCATTCGCCCAGATACAAAAAGAATTGAAGCAATAGCCAGCCACCCGAAGAAGGGGGTAGAATCACCCCCCTTTTTTGGGCATAGCCTTGTCAACACCGGACTTCCATGAAAAAAACACGCGCGTTTTTAAAATGGGCCGGGGGAAAATACTCCCTGGTCGAAGAGATCGCCGAGCGTTTGCCGGCCGGGCGTGTGTTGCTGGAGCCCTTCGTCGGGGCGGGATCCGTGTTTCTCAACACGGATTACGACGCTTATGTGCTCAACGACATCAATCCGGATCTTATTGGCCTCTACAACCACCTCAAGCAGCAGCCGGACAGCTTCATCAGCGAGGCCCGCAAGCTGTTCGTGGCCGAGCACAACCACAAGACCGCCTATTATCGGCTGCGTACCCAGTTCAACCAGACCGCTGCCGGGTTTGAACGGGCTCAGTTGTTCCTGTTTTTGAATCGCCATGGTTTCAACGGCTTGTGCCGTTACAACAAGAAGGGGGGGTTCAACGTTCCCTTCGGTTCCTACAAGAAACCCTACTTCCCGGAGAAAGAGCTGTGGGCGTTTGCCGAGAAGGCGCAGAAGGCGACGTTCATCTGCGAAAGCTATGCCGACGCCATGGCCCGTGCAGAGGAAGACTGGGTGATCTACTGCGATCCGCCCTATGCCCCCCTCTCCACCACGGCGAGTTTCACCACCTATTCGGCAGGCGGTTTCACCCTGGACGATCAGGCGCTGCTGGCCAGGCTGGCTCGCCACACCGCCGCCCATAAAGGGGTGCCCGTGCTCATCAGCAACCATGACATCGAGTTGACCCGCGAGCTCTATCGTGGCGCCCGGCTCGACGAGATCCTGGTCAAGCGTACCATCAGCCGCAACGGCGGTGGTCGCAACAAGGTGGCCGAGCTGCTGGCGCTCTATCCGCCCGGCATCGAGCCCGAACAGGGCTATTATCCCGGTGAGGCGGAGCTGGTTGCCGCCAGCTGAGTGAACAACGGTCCCTGAGGGGGCCGTTGTCATTTCTGATGCTGCCGCTGGCATTCCGTGAGCCGCGCCTGGCATCGTGTGCCAGCCATGGTGCCGGAGCGGCGTGTTCTGTAGATGCGGGTCGTTTTCATCGCCCTTTTACGATAAAATTGCGCCGTTTTTTCTGCCACGCTGCCAATGGATGACGCTGATGAAAGACTTTCTGATTGCCCCCTCTATCCTCTCCGCCGACTTTGCCCGTCTGGGTGAGGATGTGGCCAAGGTGCTGGCCGCCGGGGCCGACGTGGTCCATTTCGATGTGATGGACAACCATTATGTCCCCAACCTGACCATCGGCCCCATGGTCTGTCAGGCGCTGCGCGATTACGGCATCGAAGCGCTCATCGACGTGCACCTGATGGTCAAGCCGGTGGATCGCATCGTGCCTGATTTTGCCAAGGCCGGTGCCAGCCTGATCACCTTCCACCCGGAAGCCTCCGATCACGTGGATCGCACCCTGGGCCTCATCAAGGAGCAGGGTTGCCAGGCCGGTCTGGTGCTGAACCCCGCGACCCCGCTCAGCTGCCTGGAGTACGTGATGGACAAGCTGGACGTGATCCTGCTGATGTCTGTCAACCCGGGCTTTGGCGGTCAGAGCTTCATCCCCGGCACCCTCGACAAGCTGCGCCAGGTGCGCCGCCTGATCGACGAGAGCGGCCGCGACATTCGCCTGGAAATCGATGGTGGGGTCAAGGTCGACAACATTCGCGAGATTGCCGAGGCGGGTGCCGACATGTTCGTGGCGGGCTCTGCCATCTTCGGCAAGCCGGATTACAAGGCGGTGATCGACCAGATGCGCGCGGAGCTTGCCCATGTCCGTCGCTGATCGCCCCTTTGACCTGGTGCTGTTCGATCTGGATGGCACGCTGATTGACAGCGCCCCGCAACTGGCGCTGGCGGTCAACCGTACCCTGGCGGAGCTGGGGTTGGCCGAGGCCGACGAGGCCGTGGTGCGTACCTGGGTCGGCAACGGCGCCGACAAGCTGATCCAGCGGGCTCTCGATTACCGCGACGCCCCGGAGCAGTTTGCCAAGGCCCGCCCCCTGTTCGACCGTCACTATCAGGCCTGTCTGCTGGAAGGCCTGGCCATGTATGACGGAGTGGCCCGGAGCCTGCGCCGTCTGCAGGGGCTGGGTTACCAGCAGGCCGTGGTGACCAACAAACCCAGTCACTTCGTGCAGCCCATTCTGGAGGCCCTCGGCATCAGCGACTGTTTCGCACTCTGGCTCGGGGGCAACTGCGTACCCGTGAAGAAGCCGAGCCCGGAGCCGCTGCTGCACGCCTGCCACGAGCTGGGTGTCAGCCCGTCCCGCACCCTGATGGTGGGGGATTCCGAAAATGACGTGCTGGCCGCCCAGGCCGCCGGTATGAAGGTGGTGGGGCTCACCTATGGCTACAACTATGGCCGCCCTATCGCAGACTCCCGCCCCGACTGGGTTTGCGAGCAGTTTGCCGAACTCGACGCCCTGCTGGTCTGATCCAGACCGGGCTGGCGGATAACAAGGATTACTACTCTGATGACTAAACCAATCGTATTGAGCGGTGCCCAACCCTCGGGCCAGCTGACCATCGGCAACTACATGGGCGCCCTGCGTCAGTGGGTCAGCATGCAGGATGACTTCGACTGCCTCTATTGCATCGTCGATTTGCACGCCATCACCACCCGCCAGGATCCGGCCGCCTTGCGCAAGGCGTGCCTCGACGCAGCCGCCCTCTATCTGGCGGTGGGCATCGACCCGGCCAAGAGCACCGTCTTCATCCAGTCCCACGTGCCCCAGCACGCCGAGCTCGGCTGGATCCTGAACTGCTACACCCAGATGGGCGAGCTGTCGCGCATGACCCAGTTCAAGGACAAGTCCGCCCGTTTCGAGAACAACGTCAACGTCGGCCTGTTCGGTTATCCGGTGCTGATGGCGGCCGACATTCTGCTTTATCAGGCTAATCAGGTGCCGGTTGGCAATGACCAGAAGCAGCATCTGGAGCTGACCCGCGACATCTGCACCCGCTTCAACAACCTCTATGGCGAAGTCTTCACCCTGCCGGAACCCTTCATTCCGACCGAAGGGGCCCGGGTGATGAGCCTGCAGGACCCGACCAAGAAGATGTCCAAGTCCGACGACAACGAGGCCAACTTCATCGGCTTGCTGGAAGATCCCAAGCAGATCGTCAAGAAGATCAAGCGGGCGATGACTGACTCCGACGAGCCGGCCGTGGTGCGTTTTGATCCTGAAAACAAGCCGGGGGTCTCCAATCTGCTGACCCTGATGTCCGGTGTGACCGGCCGCTCCATCCCGGAGCTGGAGCAACACTTCGAAGGCAAGATGTACGGCCACCTCAAGAGTGAAACGGCCGATGCCGTGGTCGCCTTGCTGGAACCCATCCAGGCGCGCTTCCGCGAGCTGCGTCAGGATGAGGCCCATCTGCAGGCCATTTTGGCGGCTGGCGCACAAAAGGCGCGTGAAAGGGCTGAAAAAACCCTGATCAGCGTATATGATGTCGTCGGCTTCGTTCCTCGAGCCTGACATACTGGGAAGGTGTAGTAGAAGAGAGCTGGGTGGATGCCTGGCTTTCTTTGTTTTACACCTTCCGGTTTGTCGCAACCTCCCCAATGTCAAACACGGGCTTTGCCCCAAGAGAAAGCATGTCTGTCGAATCACAAACCCTGAGTGAAGAGTTGGGTGACAAGGGTCACTGGCTGCGCAAGTTTCGCAAGGCCAAGAGCCTCAATACCTTGCAGTTGATGGTCTCCAACGCCATCGACAAGCACCACAAGACCCCGGCCATCGCGGCTGCCATCTATCTGGCCGAGTGCCAGCGGGAACGGGAACTGGAACAGGGCCGCTATCTGGACCGCTGAGGTCCGTTGCCTGCCCTTGCCAAGGTGACTCCTTCCCATTTGCCTGTCACGTCCTGTGCCCTTTTCCCGGTCGCCTCCCGTCTCTTTTACCTAGCCATCCTGACATGGAGCGGCTGATGCTGCTCGGTCGGGGACAGGCCCACCGCCGGGTGGGGTCGACAGGCCCGGATCGCCATTGAAGAGCGAACAGACTGCACAGCAGGTGAGGTGATCGCCGGTTTATTAACGCAAAGAGACATGCCAGAATGCGCGGCGTTTGTCTGCCCGCGCTCGCAACGGGTTGTCCGATCACCGTCTCTGTCTTATTCCCAGGGTGTTTGCATGCTGCTACTCATCGACAACTACGACTCCTTTACCTGGAACCTGGTGCAATACTTCGGCGCTCTGGGGCAAGAGGTGGTGGTCAGGCGCAACGATGAGCTGAGCCTGGAGGAGATAGCCCGGCTTGCCCCCCGTCATCTGGTGATCTCTCCCGGCCCCTGCACGCCAAACGAGGCGGGCATCTCTTTGGCCGCCATCTCCCGTTTTGCCGGCGAGATCCCCATCCTCGGTGTCTGTCTCGGCCATCAGTCGCTGGCACAGGCCTTTGGTGCCCGGGTGGTGCGTGCCCGTCAGGTGATGCACGGCAAGACTTCTCTCATCCGTCACAAAGGGGAGGGGGTGTTCAAGGGGCTCAACAACCCGCTGCGGGTGACCCGCTATCATTCTCTGGTGGTGGAGGCGGCGTCGCTGCCCGACTGTTTCGAGGTCACCGCCTGGAGCGAACATGCCGACGGCAGCCAGGACGAGATCATGGGGCTGCGGCATAAAACACTGGCGCTGGAGGGAGTGCAGTTCCATCCGGAAAGCATCTTGAGCGAACAGGGGCACCAGTTGCTGGCCAACTTTTTGGCCGTTTCCTGAAAAAAATTGCGATGTCTGTCTCAAAACCGTCATGAGGCAAAAAAAAATTTCCCTGAGACTTTATTCACCCTCCTCCCTGTCCAAATTATCTCTTGCCAACACCCCCTGAGCCGTTATGCAATGCGGTTGCCTAAAATCTCAAAGGCAATCGAACATTGTTCCTTATAGGCGGTTAAGTTACAGACTTTTTACTTTTTTTCTGTGATAATTCCGCCACGTTTACACGGATTTAACTTTTGGGCGGTGGATTATTCTGCCGCGAGATAGCAGGAGAGCAATATGTCAGAGTTGTTGGCAGTGACACGTGAAGTGTTTGATGAAGTGATGGTTCCCAACTATGCGCCGGCCAAAATCATCCCGGTGCGCGGCGAGGGGTCACGTGTCTGGGATCAGGAAGGCCGCGAGTATGTGGATTTCGCGGGCGGGATCGCGGTCAATGGTCTGGGCCATTGCCATCCCAAACTGGTCGAGGCCCTGAAATCCCAGGGTGAGAAGCTGTGGCACCTCTCCAACGTGATGACCAACGAGCCGGCCCTGCGCCTGGCCAAGAAACTGGTCGCCGCCACCTTCGCCGAGAAGGTCTATTTCTGCAACTCCGGCGCCGAAGCGAACGAAGCGGCCCTCAAGCTGGCCCGCCGCTACGCCATCGAGAAGTTCGGGGCCCACAAGACCCAGATCATCGCCTTCCACCAGGGCTTCCACGGCCGTACCTTCTTTACCGTCAGCGTGGGTGGCCAGGCTGCCTACTCCGATGGCTTCGGTCCCAAGCCTGCCGACATCACCCACGTCGCCTACAACAACCTGGAGGAGCTGGCTGCCGTCATCTCCGACAACACCTGCGCCGTGGTGATGGAGCCGCTGCAGGGCGAGGGTGGCATCATCAGCCCCACCGACGAGTTTGCCAAGGGTGTGCGCGAGTTGTGCGACAAGCACAATGCCCTGCTGATCTATGACGAAGTGCAATCCGGTGTCGGTCGTACCGGCGAGCTGTTTGCCTATATGGGTCTGGGCATCACCCCGGACATCCTCACCAGCGCCAAGGCGCTGGGCGGCGGCTTCCCCATCGGGGCCATGCTGACCACCACCGAGATCGCCTCCCACCTGAAAGTGGGCACTCACGGCTCCACCTACGGCGGCAACCCGCTGGCGTGTGCCGTGGCCGAGGCGGTGATCGACGTGGTCAACATCCCGGCAGTGCTGAGCGGCATCAAGCAGCGCGAGCAGCTGTTCCGCGAAGGGCTGGAAGCCATCAACGCCAAGTACCACTGCTTCAGCGAAGTGCGCGGCAAGGGCCTGCTGCTGGGCGCCGTGCTCAACGATGACTTCAAGGGCCGCTCCCGAGACTTCCTGCTCGCCTCCATCGATCAGGGCCTGATGGCGCTGGTTGCCGGTA
Organism: Aeromonas sp. s1(2024); assembly: GCF_040908005.1. Lineage (NCBI taxonomy): Bacteria > Pseudomonadati > Pseudomonadota > Gammaproteobacteria > Aeromonadales > Aeromonadaceae > Aeromonas > Aeromonas sp. s1(2024). The sequence continues at coordinate 185,039 of NZ_JBFOCW010000014.1, forward strand.
CCAACGTGGTGCGTTTTGCCCCCTCCCTGGTGATCCCGGAAGCGGACATCAAGGAAGGGCTGGCACGGTTCGAGAAAGCGGTCGCTCAGGTGGTCAACGCCTGATCCAAATTGAGGTGGGGAGCCCTCCCGGCAGGAGCCGGGACCCCACCTGTCGTCAATGAAAGGGAGTTGTCATTTATGTTGGTTATCCGTCCTATCGAGCAGCGCGACTTCGCCGGCCTCAAGACCTGTGCCATCGAATCCGGCACCGGCATGACATCCTTGCCGGTCAACGACGAGCTGCTGCAACGCAAGATCGATGCCTCGACTCAGACCTTCCTGGACAAGCCCGCCGGCAAGGGCGAGTGCCTCTATTTCTTCGTGGCCGAGGATCTGGAGACCGGGGAGATGGTCGGTACCTGCGCCATCGACGCGGCGGTCGGCCTGTCCCAGGCGTTCTACAACTATCACATCGGCAAGGTGGTGCACTCCTCCCCCAAGCTCGGCATCTACAATGTCGTGGAAACCCTCACCCTCTCCAACGACTACACCGGCAATTCCGAGCTCTGCACCCTGTTTCTGCGTGAATGCGCTCGCGAGGGGCTCAACGGCCGTCTGCTCTCCAAGCACCGTTTCCTGTTCATGGCCGAACACCCCGAGCTGTTTGACAGTACCGTCTTTGCCGAGATGCGTGGTGTCTCCGATGGCAACGGCCACAGCCCCTTCTACGAGTGGCTGCAAAAACATTTCTTCTCGATGGATTTTCCCACCGTCGACTATCTGACTGGCATCGGCAAGAAGCGCTTCATCGCCGAGCTGATGCCCAAGTACCCCATCTACGTCAATCTGCTGAGCAACGAGGCGCGCGCCGTCATCGGCAAGACCCACGAAAAGACCCGGCCTGCCCTCAAGATGCTGCAGGATGAGGGGTTCGTGAATCGCGGTTATGTCGACATCTTCGACGCCGGCCCCACCGTCGAGTGCGAGGTGAAGAACATTCGCAGCGTGCGCCGCAGCCAGAAGCTGGCGGTGCTGGTGGGTGAGCCCATCGGTGGCCATACCTACCTCATCTGCAACACCAGGTTCGAGCAATACCGCGCCTGCTACGGCAACATCCGGGTCGATCTGGACAAGCACGAAGCCATCATTCCGCCCAAGATGGCGGCCGCCCTCAAGGTGGAAAATGGCGACATGGTGCGCGTCGTCGATCTGGATTGACCCGCCCCGCAGCACAGCATTGAGACAGGCTGCCGAGGCGGCCTGCGTACCCACAGGGAGTGAATTGATGATGTCTTTAGTCCAGTTTATCGATGGCCAGTGGCTGGCCGGTGAAGGCAAGCCGTTCGAATCCATCGACCCGGCCAAAAACGAGGTGATCTGGCGTGGTGAGGCGGCAAGCCAGTCCCAGGTGGATGCTGCCGTCAAGGCGGCCCGCACGGCCTTCTACCATTGGTCCGATCTGGTCCTTGAAGAGCGCCTTGCCATCGTGCGCCGCTATGCCGACCTGCTCGGCGAGCACAAGGAGGCGCTGGCCCTGACCATCGCCCGTGAAACCGGCAAGCCTCTGTGGGAGACCCGCACTGAAGTGGCGGCCATGCAGGGCAAGATTGCCATCTCCATCCGTGCCCATGACGAGCGTACCGGTACGGTGGAAAACCCCATGCCGGGCGCCAAGGCGTTCGTGCGCCACAAGCCCCATGGCGTCGTGGCCGTGTTCGGCCCCTACAACTTCCCGGGCCACCTGCCCAACGGCCACATTGTGCCAGCGCTCATCGCCGGCAATGCGGTCGTGTTCAAGCCTTCCGAGCTGACCCCCATGGTGGCTGAAGCCATGGTCAAGGTGTGGCAGGAGGCGGGGCTGCCCAAGGGGGTGCTCAACCTGGTGCAGGGGGAGGTCGACACCGGCAAGGCGCTGGCGGGCAATACGGACATCGACGGCCTCTTCTTCACCGGCTCCTCCCGTACCGGCCACTTCCTGCATCAGCAGTTTGCCGGCCAGCCGGGCAAGATCCTGGCACTGGAGATGGGTGGTAACAACCCGCTGATCGTGAAAGATGTGAGCGACATCGACGGCGCCGTCCATGCCATCGTGCAGTCCGCCTTCATTACCTCCGGTCAGCGCTGCACCTGCTCGCGCCGTCTGTTTGTCGAGCGCGGCGAGCGGGGCGATGCCTTGGTCAAGCGCCTGGTGGAGGTGGTCGGCCAGATCAAGGTCGGCCTCTATGACGCCGCCGAGCAGCCGTTCATGGGCGCCATGATCAGCGAGAAGGCCGCACTCGGCATGGTCGAGGCGCAAGCCAACCTGCAGCGCCTCGGTGGTGAAAGCCTGCTTGCCCTCAAGCACCTGGAAGCGGGCACCGGCTTTGTCTCCCCGGGCATCATAGACGTGACCGCGGTCAGCGCGCTGCCGGATGAGGAGTACTTCGGCCCGCTGCTGCAGCTCATTCGCTACGACGACTTCGATGCGGCCATCGAGAAGGCGAACGCCACCAGCTTCGGTCTCTCGGCCGGCCTGCTCGGTGACAATGAAGCGGACTGGAACCACTTCTTCAAGCGCATCCGTGCCGGTATCGTCAACTGGAACAAGCCCATCACGGGTGCCTCCAGTGCCGCGCCCTTTGGCGGCATCGGTGCCTCTGGTAACCACAGAGCGAGCGCCTACTACGCCGCCGACTACTGTGCTTACCCGGTCGCCTCCGTCGAAGACAGCAAGGCTGCTATGCCGGATCAGCTGTCTCCCGGTCTGACCTTCTGATAACAAGAAAATAAAAGAGGGGCACTGAACAGGTGCCCCTGTCTGTACCCGCAATCAAAGGAAAGAGAGATGCAAAAGGATATCGACACCCTGTTTGGCCATCTGTGGGACAACTACATTCAGGTCACCCCCAGTGCTCACAAGGTTCATCAACTGCTGGGCGGCGGTGCCCCCATCATCAACGATCACGTGGCGTTTCGGACCTACAACCTGCCCAAGCTCGGTCTCGAGAAACTGGCGGCCCACTTCCGCGCCCTGGGGTACGAAGAGAAGGGCGAGTATGTGTTCAAGGCCAAGAAGCTCTATGCCAAACACTTCGAGCATAAAGATCCTGATGCGCCCAAGGTGTTCATCAGCGAGCTGAAGGTGGAAGAGCTCTCCGAAGGTGCCCAGGCCATCATCCACAAGCTGGTGGATCAGGTACCCGATCACCTCACCGACACCCCGGCCTTCCTCTACGCCGGCGCGCCCTGGCAGGTCTCTCACACCGACTACCAGACCCTGCTGGCAGAGAGCGAGTATGCCGCCTGGATGGCCGCCTGGGGTTATCGTGCCAACCACTTCACCGTCAACATCAACCGCCTGAAGGACTTCGACACCATCCAGCAGGTGAATGCGGCGCTCAAGGCGGCAGGCTTCGTGCTCAACACCGTTGGCGGCGAGGTGAAGGGCGATCCCGAGGTGATGCTGGAGCAATCCTCCACCATGGCAGACAAGGCCGAGGTGCCCTTCAGCGACGGCGTGCGCACCATCCCGAGCTGCTTTTACGAGTTTGCCCTGCGCTACCCGCAGGCCGACGGCGTGCTCTACCCTGGCTTCGTCGAAGCGTCGGCCGACAAGATCTTCGAATCCACCAACGCCATGTAATGGCCGCCATGAAAACAACGCCCCGCCTGGGGCGTTTTTATTTTGGATTAAATACGGTCAAATTATTGCTGTGGTGTAGTGCCCTGTCGGGCTAAGCGCTTGCCCAAAAGAATGAATAAAGTCATTTGATATACATCATTGAAATACTCCATTAAAGAGATGATGCCAGAACGAAATGCTGAAATGTGTCTGTAGCATGTGACTGATTTTTAAGTGAGAGTATTTTATGCGATTTTTAATTTCCCCCTTTGTGGGGGCAGGGAAAATCAAGTTTGGCATGACTCCTGACCAAGTGAGATTATTATTAGGGGAAGTATTTGATTCTTTTAAAAGAACGGAGGAGTATGTGTTCCCATGTGATTACTTTGAGAATTTAGGCGTGTTCGCATATTACAACGCCTCTGGCGTTTTGGAGGCGATAGAGTTTACTGAACCAGCGGTTCCAGAGTTCGAAGAAATGGACTTGCTAAAAATTCATTTCAAGGACTTGATCACGTATCTTTCAGATAAAGACAAAGATCTAGAAGTAGAGTCTGATTCGCTAACATCCCATGTGTTGGGTATTGGCGCATACGCTCCTGATGCGGATGACAACACATCATTACCTGCTGAAAGTATTATCGTCTTTGAAAATGGCTATTATGATTGATTCGAGTCAGTTGATATTTCGATAAGTATTTGTTAAGTCCTATGATTATTAAGATAAGTGTAAAAGTTAGCTAGGCTGTAATCAATATGTTCATGTTACAGAATTTTACTTGGAAGATAGATGAAGAGTAGGCGGAGGAACATCGAATTAAGAACCGTGGGTGGTATGTTTGCCCATTTCTCCAAAACGTATCAAACAATATTTACCCCATTGGTATAAATAGGAGCTAATCCCCTGATAAATAATGAAAAATATTTCATCGATGAGGTTGAAAATGGAATGGGACGTTGCCTTGTCTTGACAGCTCCTTGGTCGGATAGTTTTAAATCAATAATCGATAAAGAAAATATTTCAGTGCTCCGTTTAAGTCAATCCGCAGGCTGGAATGGAAGTGACATTTCATTTATAAATTACTTGCCTTCTCTTTCTGGCGTTGAAATTTATTCTTGGGGTGTCAAGGATATCACTCCATTAGAGTCTATCAGTAATCTTGAATATTTAGGATTACAGTGTGAGTTTACGAAGGCTCCTGATTTTTCCAAACTAAAAAAATTAAAAGTACTTAAGCTTTTTTGGAGGCCTAAAGCGAAGACGATTTTCTCTTGTGATGAATTGAATCTGCTAAATATTGTTAACTATCCTTCAGAAAACTTGAAAAAACTTAATAGAATGTCTTTATTAAGACGTCTACAACTAACCTCCAAAAAAATAAAATCATTGTCAGGAATAGAGGAACTTAGCTCGTTATCCATTCTAGATTTGGCCGACTGTCCTAAGCTAGAAGATCTTTCAGGCATAGATAAGTGTCAGCAGATAGAGATTGTAGAAATTGAAAACTGTAAAAGAGTTTATGATATAGCTATTTTGAGTGAGCTAAAAAACCTCAAAGAGATTGTATTAACTGACTGTGGGACAGTTAAATCTTTGAGGCCACTTGCACACAGCCAATCATTAGAAAGTATCATCTTTATAGGGGACACAACCATTGAAGATGGAGAACTGACTTCCTTATTGGATATTCCAACGCTAAAGAAAATGTGGTTTGCTAATAAACGTCACTACACCCATACCCGAGAACAGGTGATGGAAGTGTTATCTTGAGTAATCAATCATGAATGATATTCATGCATTTTTTTTGAGGGTAGCTTACAACCCGGAAGAAAAGTTATGTATGTCAAGATTGCTCACAATCTTATCTTGCCGATTATCTGCTGAGCATGTTGCCAACACTCGAACTGGTATCAGAAATCTTGTCAATGACGTTGTTCGGAAAATAAGAATAACCGTGATGATGCCAGCCCCCTTCGTACCTGCTTGCTGGGGAGGCTACTAGTGTTGCAGTCAAGGAAGAGAAATCAGCTGAGTTGAAAAGAAGTACACTGAGATGCGATTATGAGTACTTAAAATCAGTTTCTCTATCTGATTCAGAATGCGGACACCGATAGTGAAAAGAAAGACATCATCGGTCAGTGACTTAATGAAAGTAGTGCTTCCCATGGAGTCAATTATCAACTTGAAGATGATGGCTCATCAACTGAATTTGGAGTAATATCCAAGGAAGGAAAAATCCACTTTGAAGAAGGCATTCGCCAACCAGAGTATGAACTGCCAGATCAAAAAAGGCCAAACAATATAGGTTTGTATGGATATGAAACTGACAGAATTTAGTTTGTGGGCATTTAAACTTGAACTTAGTTTGGCACGAAAGTTCACGCTGTTCAGCAGATGTGTTTGCGCCCATTTTGAGCGCCACTTTGATCCTATAGAAACAGATGGTGTTTATAGGGTTGTTGTAAAACTTTGTGGGCCAGATGAAAGAGTTGGTACCACTGAGTTAAGTAGCTCAGTGATTAAGTATTATAAGACGTTCGATTTTGACTATTTTGAGGGGTTGAATATAATCGCCAAGAAAAGGTTTCTTCTTGATGCACTATACAGCTCACTTATTTCATTGTGCGATATGGAAGGATGGCCGAAGAGCCCCTTTCATGAAGCGTACGAGATGGTTGTTCGAGAAAATTTTGTGAATTTATACACAATAAAACGTAAGTTAAGTCGGAATAAAAGCATGTCAGCTGAGTTGGTGGGAAGTCATGATGAAGAAGCGTTTAACTGTTTCATTGTGATAAAAGATAATGATGGTAAAGAGCTTCTTAATGAACACCTTTTCTCTGAAGAACCGGATGAGTTTTTATTTAATGCTCGTATTGGTGATATTAGATGGGGTGACAAAACGACTGTTCGGTATCAATCAAAGGATAAGAAAGAATTAGGTCTGTTTGATATTGGAGATGTAACCTCCGATTAAATGACATTGTAAAGAGTTACGATGATTGTGCAGATATAGCTATCACTAAAGTAGTTCACGAAAAGAAAGATCACTGCGATTATGGCAAGATGCCTCCGTTTCCTATTCTAGGAAGCGAGAATCGAGTTGGTTGGGTGTAGTTGAAAATCTGGTTTGTACAGATCTAGTTATCACCTGACACCGGCCTCAAACCGGTGTCTTGTTTACGCTACTTTAGTGCGCACTTCCTTCGGTATCAATTTCAGACCCTTTTTGAACATGCTGTAGGGAGTCTGTCCTTCCATCATCCTGCCTTGATGTGGCCGCTGGGTGTTGTAGTGATCCAGATAGCTGTCCAGGTCTGTCTGCATCTGCTCTACCGACTCATACCAGGTTGTCCTCCCCTTGATACGGAAGTGTTCATCCAGCAGGGTGCGATGTAGCCGCTCGATAAAGCCGTTGCTCTGCGGCCTGCGTACCTTGGTGGTCCG